>DASTWP010000078.1:0-21560 GCA_035765835.1 Solirubrobacteraceae bacterium | reverse complement strand
CGCATCCGCGGCGGGTTCGGCCTCCTCGTCCTGCGCGGCCTGCTCATGCGCGACCTCGAGGGCTCCGAGGCGCTCGGCGCCGAGCTGCTCGCCGAGGGCGACCTGCTCGGGCCCGACGACGGCTCCGAGGAGCGCCTGCTCGGCCTGCAGCCGCAGTGGGAGATCCTCGAGCCCGCGCGCCTGCTCGTCCTCGACGGCGCCTTCGCCCAGCGCATCGCCGCCTTCCCCGCGCTCGGCTCCGCGCTCGTCGACCGCGCGCACGAGCGCGCGCGGCGCACGGCCATCGCGCTCGCGCTGAGCCATCTGCCGCGCGTCGAGGACCGCCTCCACCGCCTGCTCTGGCACCTCGCCGACCGCCGCGGCCGCGTGACCGCCGACGGCGTCGTCGTGCCACTCCCGGTCACGCAGGAGCAGCTCGGCCGCCTCGTCGGCGCGCGCCGGCCGACGGTCTCGCTCGCGCTGCGCGGGCTGCGCGAGCGCGGCCTCGTCACCCGCCGCTCCGACGACGAGTGGCTGCTCGCGCACGAACCGCCCACCGGGATCCGCGATCCCGCGGCCGCCGACGAGCCCGAGCCCGGCGCCGAGACCGCGGGCTAGATCACCGCCGGCGTTCGCGCCGGCGCGAGCCGTCCGCGGCGGCGAAAACCTGCACCGCGCGATGTGCCGTTTCGGCCATCGCACTGTTAGGTCTGTGCGAACTGTGGAACACAGGTGGCCCGAGCGACGTTAAAGAGTCGAAGCCCCCGACATCGACCACGCCATGACCGCCACGAACGTCAAGGAAAAGCTCGAGCTCCTGGAGACCGAGCGCGCCCTCGCCCACCTCTGCACGCTCGCCGAGGACCCGGCCTACATGGCCGATCTCGAGGAGGAGATCGCGGCGACGCGGCATGCGTACATCGGCTCCGCGGTGGTCGAGATCGCGCGCCTGCGCGCGGCGATCTCGGGCCCCAATCGCGGCTGAGGCCGCGATGGCCGGGGCGCGGCGGGTGAGGCCGCGCCCCTGGCGCCTACCGCTTGAGCCGCACGTTCTTGGTCTGCGTCGCGTGCTTGCCGTCCGTGCCCGTGAACGTCACGGTCACGCTCACCGTCGTGAGGTGGTGCTTCTTCATGAAGTGGTAGAAGCGCAGCGCGTGTGAGCCGACCACCCGCAGGCGCGTCACGATCGCCCCGGCCTTCTTGACGTGCACGTGCACGACGCCGAAGCGGAAGAAGCGCCGCGGCGCCGCGGCCGCGTGGGGCTTGCCCGGTGCGGGGTTGTAGGCGCCGAAGACCCACGCCGCGTCGCCCGGGCCCGGGTAGCTCTCCTTGAACGGGATGCCTGTGCACTTGCCGCGGTGCTGGACGCCGCAGAAGAGATCGCCGAAGTGGCCGCTGCCGGGGCCCGACAGCGGCGGCAGCGCCGCGTCGTCGTCGAGGATCGTGCCCGTGCCAGAGCCGTCGGAGATGCCGGCGTTCGAAGGGCTCGAGAGGTTCAGCGTGAACGTCTCGTCGCCTTCGACGAGCGTGTCGCCGGCGACGGGGACGTCGATCGTCTTGGACGTCTCGCCGGGGTTGAACGTCAGCGTCCCGCTGGTCGCGGTGTAGTCGGCCGGCGCGTGCGCCGTGCCGTCCGCGGTCGCGTAGTGCACGGTCACCGGGCTCAGCGAGGCCGCGGAGAGCGTGACCGTGAACGGCGCCGGCGTCGTGCCGGTGTCCCCCTCCTTGACGCTGGCGTCGCCGACCGACAGGTTCGCCGGATTCGTCACGACCGGGGCGTCATCGTCCACGATCGTCGCGGTGCCCGTCCCGGTGGCGATCGAGGCGTTCGCGGGGCTCGAGAGCGTCACGCTGAATGTCTCGTCGCCTTCGACGAGCGTGTCGCCGACGACGGGGACGTCGATCGTCTTGGACGTCTCGCCGGGGTTGAACGTCAGCGTCCCGCTGGTCGCGGTGTAGTCGGCGGGCGCGGTCGCGGTGCCGTCCGCGGTCGCGTAGGAGACGGTCACCGTCTTGCCGCTGGGGGCGGACAGCGTCACGGTCAGCGGCAGGTTCGTTGTGCCCGAGTTGCCCTCCGTCACCGAGCCGTTGGCGATCGAGACCGCCGGCGGGGAGTCGTCATCGACGATCGTGCCGGTCGCGGCCGTGTGCGACGGGTCGAGCGTCGCGTCGACCGGCGAGCTCAGCGTGACCGTGAACGTCTCGTCGTTCTCGTCGAGGGTGTCGCCGACGATCGGGACGTTGATCGTCTTGGACGTCTCACCGGGGTTGAACGTCAGCGTCCCGCTGCCCGCGGTGTAGTCGGCGGGCGCCGTCGCGGTGCCGTCCGAGGTCGCGTAGTGCACCGTCGCGGGAACCTCCGTCGCGCCGGTGAGCGTGACGGTGAAGCCGAGGTTCGACGTGCCGCTGTTGCCCTCGGGGTTCTTCGTCGCGTCCGTGATCGCGACCACGGGCGCCGCGTCGTCGTTGACGATCGTGCCGACGCCTTGGCTGTCGCCGATGATCGCGTTCGTCGGGTTCGACAGGTTCAGCACGAACGTCTCGTCGTGCTCGTAGACGGCGTCCTGGTTGACGAGTACGTCGACCGTCTTCGACGTCTCGCCCGGGTTGAAGGTGAGCGTGTTGCTCGCGCTCTGGTAGTCGGGGTCGCCGAGCGTGTGATTCGCATGGTCGGTGGACGCGCCGTCGGCCGTGGCGTAGTCGATCGTGACCGTCGACGCCGAGGTCTTGTCCAGCGTGACGTGGAACGTGTACGTCGTCGTGCTCCCGCCGGTGCCCTCGCTGTGGCTGACGTCGTCGACGGAGGCGGACGGCACGTCGGGGTCGACGGTCGTCGTCGCCGTGGAGCTGTTGTTCGCGGGGTTCGCGTCCGCGCTCGCGCTCGAGACCGTGGCCGTGTTCGTCAGCGTCCCGGTCTGCGTCGGCGTGACGACGATCGTCACCGTCGCCGTCCCGCTGTTGGCGATCGCGCCGAGATTGCACGACACCGTGCTCGTGCCGCTGCACGTGCCCTGGCTCGGCGTCGCCGAGACGAACGTCGTGTTCGCCGGCAGCGGGTCGCTGACCTGCACGCCGGCGGCCGCCTCCGGGCCGTTGTTGGCGACGGTGAGCGTGTAGGTGAGGTGCTCGCCGACCCGGACCGGATCGGGCGAGTCGGTCTTCGTGATCGAGAGGTCGCCGGTCGTCGTGACGAAGCCGAACATGAACGTGGCGGGCTCGCCGAGCTGCGGGCCGGCGCCGGCCGTGAGGCCGTCGCAGCCGGCGATCGCGGGCCCGTCCGGGCAGTTGGACTCGCCCAGCGAGTACACCTGCGCGCCGCCGGTGTTCAGCGCGTTGATCGCGGCGGTCTCGTTGAGCGCCGCGCCGTAGTAGACCTTGAAGGTCTTCGAGGCGCCGGACGCCAGCGCGCCGAAGCCGAAGTCGAACAGCGCGCCGTGGTCGTCCGGGCCGGTCGCCGTCCCGCCGAACTCGCCGCCGGTGCCGAGGTCGGTGAACTGGCACGGGCCGGTGTAGCCCGCGCCGCAGACGGACGGCGAGTCGATGTACGACGGGCCGGCGAGCGGGTCGGCGGTCGCGAAGCCGTCGTCGGAGTCGAACAGCAGCTGCGGCGAGGTGCCGTGGATGGTCGTCCACTCCGAGAAGGCCGTCGGCTCGATGTCCCAGTCCATCGCGCGGCGGTAGCGCAGGTCGGTGAACGCCGTCGTGCCGCTGTTCGTGACCGTGACGGTGTCCTCGTAGAGGTTCGGGCTCGCGGCCGAGGGGTGGTAGTCCTGCACGACGTGCATCTCCTCGTTCGGCTTGGCCGGATCGGAGATCGTCACGTCGGAGACCGCGCTGGTGCTCGTGATCGTGAAGCTGTTGACGGTGACGTTCGCGGTGCCCGTGGACTCGTCGGCGTAGCCGCTGAAGCTCGTCCCCGCGTCCGCTATGCCCCATCCCTCGCACGGACAGCCCGGCGCGGTCGAGTCGAGGTTCAGCGAGTTGATGCGCAGACCGACCGGGCCCGTTCCGGCGGCCGAGTCCCCCGGGCAGTTCTGCTCGCCCTGCACGCACGAGTAGTTCAGGTCGCCCGTGCGGTTGACACCGAGCATGACGGTGCCGTTGGTCACGACGGCGCCCGTCGGCGGCCCGGCCTTGCAGGCCGAGAACTCGGAGGTGTTGCCGTTCGGGTCGGTGGCGGTCACGGTGATGAAGCGCTCGGTGATCGCCTCCGGCAGCGACTGGCTGAAGGCGACGTGGCCGCTGCCGTTCGTCGTCACGTTGAACGAATCGACCGGATCGTCGCCCTGGCCGTTGCCCGACGGGTCGCACTCGCTTACGCCGTAGACGTCGATGCGGAACTGTGTGCTCGCCGCGCTGTCGAGCGTCCCGCCGACGGTCGTCGAGGAGGCGCCCGGACTGTAGGTGTCGAGCACGGGGAAGTTCTGGAGGTCGTTGGCACCGGTGTCGGAATCGGGAGCGGGGTCGTTGGCCGTCACGCCTGCCGGTCCGAGGTCGATGCCGAGTGCGCTGTTGGAGGCGATCGTGTCGCTCGTGATGCGGTTGTCGGTCCCGGCCGTGACGCGGACTCCGGCGCCCGTGTTGTTCGTGATCAGGTTGCCGGTGCCGGCGTCGCCGCCGATGGTGTTGTTCGAGCCGCTGATCGTCACGCCGCCGCCGCCGTTGGCGAGGCCGAAGTCGCCGATGATGTTGTGGTTGGCGACAGTGGTGCCGTTCCCGGTGATGGCGATCCCGGCGCCCGTGTTGCCGTCGATGGTCGTGCTGTTCGTGCCGTCGACGTTCGTGCCGCTCGCCGCGATCGAGATCCCCGCGCCGCCGTTGTTCTCGATCAGCATCTCGCCGGCGACGCCGCCGATCGTGGTGTTGTCGGCGCCGGAGACGATCGCGATGCCGTCGCCGTTGTTGCCGGCGGGATTGAAGGAGGAGTCGACGCCGATGAAGTCGTTCTCGATCGTGTTGCCGGTCGAGGCGATGCGGATGCCGGCACCGTCGAAGCCCGACACGGCGATCGCCCTGACGTCGCTGCCGCCCGAGCCGGCCCCGAGGGTGAGGCCGTCGGCGCCGGCGCCGGCGCCGCCGCCCGTGAGGTCGATGACGGGGTTGCCGAAATAGCCCGACGCCGTCGTGCCGTCGATCGTGACCGGGTCGGTGATGGTCGGCAGGGGCGAACTCGGCGTGATCGTCGTCGCCGCCAGCAGGTTGAAGTCGATCACGTCGGAGCCCGTCGTGGTGTTGGCATCGATGATCGCCTGGCGCAGCGTGCCCGCGCCGCTGTCGGCGTTCGTCGTGACCGAGAAGATGGTGGCGTGCGCCGTGCTGGCGAGCAGCAGGCTCAGCAGCAGCGTGGCAGCGAGACCGATGCAGCTGGTCCGTCCCGACGGCTTCCGTCCGTTCCCCATGATTCCCCCACTTCGTGTACGCCGTGCCTGCGGTGACCTTCGCTGGACCTGGCGCGGGGGCTGCTGCGGGGAACCCGGGCGTCGGGCGACCCTCTCCGCTTTACGGTGCGCTTGTCAACCCCGGTGTCAGGCGCGCACGGCCAGCGCGAGCTCGAAGCGGCGCTCCGCGTCGTCGAGGGCGTCGCCGAGCAGCTCGCGCAGCTGCGTGACGCGGTAGCGCACGGTCTGCGGGTGCACGTGCAGCTCCGCCGCCACGCGCTGCACCTGGCCGGGGTTGTCGAGCCAGGCGCGCAGGGTCTCGAGCAGGCGCGCGCGGCGCGCGGGGGTGAGGGCGTCGAGCGGCGCGAGCGCGCGCGCGGCGATGTCGGCGGCGAGCGCGCCGTCGCCGCCGTGCAGCAGCAGCGCGGGCAGGTGCTCCTCGGCGATCGCGAGCCCGTCGCCGGGGATGCGGCCCGCGGCGAGCAGCGCGTGCGCGGCGCGCGCCCGGCGCAGGCTGTGCCATGCGCGCTCGGGCGGGGCGGCCGGGCCGAGCGCCGCGGGCGCGCCGTCGAGTGCCGTCTCGAGCTGCGCGCGCCACAGCGGCGCGTGCGGGTCGGGCAGGAACGCGACGACGAGGCCCTCGTCCTCGGCGGCGGCGATCGCCTCGCCGCCGAGCCGGCGTGCCAGCCGGTCGGCCTCGTCGGTGCTCGCCACGAGCGCCGCGAGCGCGGCGGGCCACGGCCACGCCGCGAGCGCGGCGAGGTCGCGCGCCTCGGCGGCCGGCACGTCCTCGCGCGCGAGCATCCGCACGAGCGCGCGCCGGCGGCGCTGGCGCTCGCTCTCCGCCGCCGCGCGCTCCTGGGCGAAGCCCTCGACGGACTCCGCCGAGATCGCGTCGATGTAGCTGAAGATCGCGCTCGCCAGGCGGTACAGGGTCCCGGCCTCGTGGCCTGCCGCGGCGCCCGCCGCGACGAAGCGCTCCCACGCCAGGCGTGCGCCGAGCCGGTAGGCCGCGAGCAGCGCGTCGAGGCTGCGCCCGGCGCGGAACTCGCCCCGGCCGAGCGCGACGTAGATCGCGCGCTCGCGCTCGTCCGGGCGCCCGGGCTGCTCGATCCCGTCGACGAAGCGCGCGAGCGCCGCCTCGACGCCCGTGCGCAGGCCGCGGCCGAACGGCCCCTCGACCGGCCGCGCGTACTCCGGCACCTCGCGCCCGATCGCGGCCACGGTCGCGTCGGCCAACTCGGGCAGCACGGGCCGCAGCGCGGCGGCGAGCGAGGGCGGCAGACGCTCAGGCATTTGTAACCAAACTACAAGAATCGCTGCACAAGACGTGACCCAGGCGTGGGTCGGAGCACTCGAACCCGTCGTACCTTCAAAGGCATGACTCGCACCGCGCGCATCGCGAACCTGCTCGCCGTCGTCCTGCCGTTCGGCGCCTTCGTCGCCGCCGTCGTGCTGCTCTGGAACGACATCGTCGGCTGGCACGACCTCGTGCTGCTCGGCGCCCTGTACCTGCTGAGCGGCTTCGGGGTCACGATCGGTTACCACCGGATGCTCACGCACCGGGCCTTCCAGACCTCCAAGCCGGTCGAGTACGTGTTCGCGATCCTCGGCTCGCTCGCCGTGCAGGGCCCGGTCATCAGCTGGGTCGCCGACCACCGCAAGCACCACGCCCACACCGACCAGGAGGGCGACCCGCACAGCCCGCACGTCACCAACGGCGGCGGCGTGCTCGGGACGTTCAAGGGCCTCGTGCACGCGCACTTCGGCTGGCTGATGAGCGAGCACGGGCAGGCGCGCCGCGGCAAGTACGCGCCGGACCTGCTCGAGGACTCCGGCATGCGCCGCATCCACCGGGCGTTCCCGCTGATCGTGATCGCGGGTCTGCTGATCCCCGCGCTCGCCGGCGGGCTGATCACGATGAGCATCGGCGGCGCCGCCACCGGCCTGCTGTGGGGCGGCTTCGTGCGGATCTTCCTGCTGCACCACGTCACGTGGTCGATCAACTCCGTCTGCCACTTCATCGGCCGCCGCCGCTTCGCCGTCGAGGACGAGTCGCGCAACGTCTGGTGGCTGGCGCTGCCGAGCTTCGGCGAGGCCTGGCACCACAACCACCACGCGTTCCCGCGCTCGGCCGTGCACGGCCTGAAGCGCCTCGAGCTCGATCCGTCCGCATGGGTGATCTCCGCGCTCGAGCGCCTCGGCCTGGTGTGGAACGTGGTGCGCATCGCGCCCGAGCGACAGCGCGCCAAGCTGGCCGGCTGACGCGCTCGTTTGCCGCCCCCTGGTGCGGGTAGCGCTGCGCACGGCACTGCACCAGGGAAGGAGAGACCATGTCCGCCGGAGCCATCGTCGCGATCGTGATCGGCGCGCTGATCGTCATCGCGCTGCTCGTCCTGCTGAGCCGGATCGCGCGCCGCCGCAGGGAGCGCCGGATCGTCGAGACGCGCCGCAGCGAGGTCGCCACGGCCCACCGCGACGAGGCCGAGACGCGGATCGCGCGCGCCCGCGTCGCCGAGAGGGAGGCCGCGCGCGAGCGCGCCGAAGCGGAGCTGCACCAGCAGCGCGCCGCGCTGCACGACCGCGGCCTCGCCGACGAGGACCTCGACCGCGAGCACGAGCAGGTCGCCGACGGTCGCTTCGTGCGCGAGCAGCGCGTCGAGCGGACCGAGCGGGGGTAACCATCTCCTGATGCCTGCGAAGACCCAGCGCGAACGCGAGGCCGAGCAGCGCAAGCAGAAGCTCGACCGCATGAAGGAGCAGATCGACGACGGCTCGCTCGTCGTCCGCAAGATGAGCGACGCCGAGCGCAAGCGCTTCGAGAAGGAGCGCGCGTCGCGGCCGAACCCGCCCTCCGGCGCCAAGAAGCCGCGCGAGCGCCGGCGCCGTCCGCCGCTCTCCGCCCGCTGACGGAACGGCTATAGCCTGCCGCGCCATGCGGCTTGCCACGTTCGTCCCGCCGGGAGGCGAGGCGCCGCGCGCCGGTGAGGTGCGCGGCGAGGAGATCGTCGCGTTCGCGGACGGCTCGACCGTCCTCGAGCGCCTGCGCTCGGGCGAGCGCGGCCCGGCGCGCGGCGAGCCGTTCGCGCTGGCGGACGTCGAGCTGCTGGCGCCGCACGTGCCGCGCGCGATCTTCGGCATCGGCCTGAACTACCTCGAGCATGCGCGCGAGCAGGGCAAGGAGCTTCCGCAGGCGCCGATCGTGTTCATGAAGCTGCCGAGCAGCGCCGCGCCGCCGAACGCGCCGGTGCGCAGGCCTGCCGCGGTGCGGCGGCTGGACTACGAGGCCGAGCTGGCGGTCGTGATGGGCGCCGGCAACGAGGTCGCCGGCTATGCCGTGGCGAACGACGTCAGCGCGCGCGACCTCCAGCGCCGCGAGCCGCAGTGGACGCGCGCGAAGGGCGCCGACGGCTTCTGCCCCTTCGGCCCCTGGATCACGACCGCCGACGAGATCGACGACCCGCACGACCTCCGCGTCCGCTCCTGGGTGAACGGCGAGCCGCGCCAGGACGCGCGCACGAGCGAGCTGATCTTCCGCGTCCCGGCGCTCGTCGACTTCATCTCCGAGGTCATCACGCTCGAGCCCGGCGACCTGATCCTCACCGGCACGCCGAGCGGCGTGGGGATGGCGCTCGACCCGCCGCGCTTCCTCGAGCCCGGCGACCTCGTGCGGATCGAGATCGAGGGCCTCGGCGCGATCGAGCACGCGATCGCGGGCTGACCGCGCGGGCTACTCGTAGAGCGTGATCGCCGCGAGGATCACGTAGATCGCGACGAGCGCCCAGCCCTCGAACGCCAGCGCCTCGCCGTCGCCCGTGATCTGCCAGACGATCAGCGCGGTCAGCAGCAGCGCGCCGGTGTAGACCGGCGCGAGCGCGAACGTGAGCTGGTGCGCGAACAGCAGCGAGATCAGCACGAGCACGGGGTAGAGGAACGCCGAGACCTGCGCGACGGAGTTCTTGACGACGGAGACGGCGAGGTCGGCCTGCCCCTTGTGCGCGAGCACGATGCCGGCGACGTTCTCGACCGCGTTGCCGGCGATCGCGACGATCACGAGCCCGGCGAACGCCGAGGAGATGCCGAGCTGGTCGATCGAGGGGCGAAGCGCCGCGATGAACCAGTCCGAGACGAACGCCGCGCCGACGCCTCCGAACGCGAGCAGGCCGACGGAGACCGACAGCGGCACGCGCGGCCCCTTCGCCTGCCCCTCGCTCGCGGGCTCGCGCTCGGGCAGCTCGTCGCTGCGCACGTACGGGATCACCCACGCGACGTAGACCGCCAGCAGCGCGATCGCGGCGATCACCGAGATCGAGCGCACGTGGTGGCTGGCCGGGTCGTGCGAGGAGAGCGACTGCCCGACCACGACGATGATGAAGCTCGTCACGAGCAGCAGCGTCGCGGTGTCCGCGGGCAGGCGCCGGCGGAAGCGCATGACGCCGTCGCCGCTGGCGCGCGCGCCGACCACGATCACGAGGCCGAGCACGAGCAGCGCGTTCGAGAACAGCGAGCCGAGGATCGACGTCAGCGCCACGACCGTCTCGCCCTTCTTCAGCGCGAAGATGACGACGAACAGCTCCGGCAGGTTGCCGAGCGTCGACTGCATCAGCCCCGTCGCCGCGGGGCCGAGGCGCTCGCCGACCTGCTCGGTGCCGAGGCTCACCACGTGCGCGAGCCCGGCGAGGGCGACGCCGGCCAGCACGAACGCGAGCAGCGGCGCAAAGCCGCCGTAGCGCGCGGCGCCCGCCAGAGCGGTCGCGACGACGACGACCGCGAGGACCGCGCGCTCGGTGCGGGTCAGCCCGCCCAACGCGGTGTCAGTGCGGCTCGAGGACCCGGTCGATCAGGCCGTACTCGGCGGCGGCCTCGGCCGAGAAGAAGCGGTCGCGCTCCATGTCCTTGTGGACCTCCTCGACCGTCTTGCCGGTGTGCTCGGCGTAGATCTCGTCGATCCGCGCGCGCACCTTCAGGATCTCGCGCGCGTGGATCTCGATGTCGCTCGACTGGCCCTCGAAGCCGGCCGACGGCTGGTGGATGAGGATGCGGCTGTTCGGCAGCGACATCCGCTTGCCCTTCGCGCCGCCGGTCAGCAGCAGCGAGCCCATCGACATCGCGATCCCGCAGCAGATCGTCGCCACGTCGGGCTTGATGAACTGCATCGTGTCGTAGATCGCGAGGCCCGCGTAGATCGAGCCGCCCGGCGAGTTGATGTAGATCGAGATGTCCTTGTCCGGGTCCGCCGACTCGAGGTGCAGCAGCTGGGCGACGACGAGGTTGGCGATCATGTCGTCGATCGGCGTGCCGAGGAAGACGATCCGCTCGTTGAGCAGGCGGCTGTAGATGTCGTACTCGCGCTCGCCGCGCGCGCTCTGCTCGATGACGGTGGGGACGAGGGGCATGCACGGGAGCCTACCCACAGCACACGGGTAGCCTGGACCGGGCCGTGCCAACGCCCCCCGCCCTGAAGATCGAAGGTCTCTCCAAGCGCTACGACGACGGCTTCGTCGCGCTCGAGGGCCTCGACCTCGAGGTGCACGACGGCGCGTTCTTCGGCCTGCTCGGGCCCAACGGCGCCGGCAAGACGACGCTGATCAGCTCGGTGACGAACCTGATCCGCACGAGCGCCGGGCGGATCGAGGTCTTCGGCCACGAGCACGCGACGCACGAGGCGCGCAGGCTGATCGGCCTCGCCGAGCAGGACGTCAACCTCGACCGCTTCCTCGATGTCGAGGAGACGCTGCTCTACCACGGCGGCTACTACGGCATGACGCGCCCGCACGCGCGCCGCCGCGCGCGGGAGATGATGGACGTCTTCGACCTGCGCGCGAAGGCGAAGGTGCGCGCGCCGCGCCTGTCCGGCGGCATGCGCCGCCGCCTGCTGCTCGCACGGGCGCTGATGCACGAGCCGCAGCTGCTGATCCTCGACGAGCCGACCGCGGGCGTCGACTTCGAGCTGCGCCTGGACCTCTGGACCTACATCCGCCGCCTGCACGCCGGCGGCACCACCGTGCTGCTCACCACGCACTACCTCGAGGAGGCCGAGGAGCTCTGCGAGGAGATCGCGCTGATCCGCGGCGGGCGGCTGCTGGCGCGCGACAGCGCCGACGGGCTGCGCGAGGCCTTCGAGGCCGAGACGCTCGCCGACGTCTACGTGAAGGCGATGTCGACATGAGCATGGGCTTCCTGTGGCTCGTCGCCCGCGAGAGCGAGCGGGTGCTCAAGCTGTGGACGCAGACGATCCTCGCTCCGGTCATCTCCTCGTTCCTCTTCATCGCGGTCTTCGGCCTCTCGCTGAGCGGTCGCATCCACCACGTCGAAGGCGTGCGCTACGAGGTCTTCATCGTCCCGGGCCTGATCACGATGGCGATGATCCAGGCGGCCTACTCGAACAACGCCTCCTCGGTCTTCCAGGCGCGCTTCGACCGCTACATCAACGACGTGCTGGCGGCCCCGCTGCGCCACTGGGAGGTCAACCTCGCGCTCTCGCTCGGCGGCGTCGTGCGCGCCCTCTGCATCGGCGGCGGGCTTGCCGCGGTGATCCTGCCGCTCGTGCACGTGCCGGTGCACCAGCCGCTCGTCCTGGCGGCGGCGCTGGCGCTCGGGCTGATCCTGTTCTCCTCCTTCGGCGTGGTGATCGGGATCTACGCGCATTCCTTCGACCACACCGCGTTCGTGCAGAACATCGTGATCCTGCCGCTGAGCTTCCTCGGCGGCGTCTTCTACTCGGTGCGGATCCTGCCCTCGCCGTGGCACGAGCTCTCGCACGTGAACCCGATCTTCTACCTGCTGCAGGCGGTCCGCTACGGGTTCCTCGGGACCAGTGACGTGAGCGTCGGCCTGGCGCTGGGGGTCACCGCCGCGCTGGCGGCCGCCGTCGTGGCGTGGAGCTCATGGCTGTTCCGGACCGGGCACCGGCTGAAGCCGTAGGCATCCCGGTCCTCGCGCCGGTCCCGCCGGTCGCGATGGTGCTCGCCGCGGCGACGTCGATCCAGTTCGGCGCCGCGCTGGCGGCGACGCTGTTCGACGAGATCGGCCCCGCGGGCGCCTCGGTGCTGCGCCTGGCGCCGGCCGCCGTGCTGCTGCTGGCGATCTGGCGCCCGCGCGTCTCGGCGCACCCGCGCCGCCATCTGCGCCTGGCCGCGCTGTTCGGGCTCACGCTCGGCGCGATGAACCTCTGCTTCTACGAGGGCCTGGCGCGCGTTCCGCTCGGGCCCGCGGTGACGATCGAGTTCGCCGGTCCCGTCGCCGTCGCGGTGCTGCTCTCGCGCCGGCGGCTGGACCTCGTCTGGGTGGCGCTCGCGGTCGCGGGCATCGTGCTCTTGGCGAACCCGTTCGGTGCGCACGGCCTGAACGTGGTCGGCGTCGTGTTCCTGCTCGGTGCGGCGGCGTGCTGGGGCCTCTACATCGTCGTCGGCGGCCGGCTCACGCGGGCGTTCAGCGGCGGCACCGGCCTCGCGCTCGGAGCCGTCGTCGCGACGCTCGTCCCGCTCGCGCCGGGGATCGCGCAGGCGGGCGCGAAGCTCGTGCACCCGCGCCTGCTCGGCCTCGGGATCGCCGTCGCGCTGCTCAGCTCGGTGATCCCGTACACGCTGGAGACCGAGTCGCTGCGGCGGGTGCCGGCGCACGTCTTCGGCGTGCTGATGAGCCTCGAGCCGGCGGTCGCGGCCGTCGCCGGCTTCCTCGTGCTGGGGCAGACGCTGGGCGCGCGCGACCTGCTCGCGATCGGTCTCGTCACGGCGGCCAGCGTCGGCGTCACGCGGACCATGACGACTGCTCCGCGCCTGGAGCAGGCATAACCTCCTGCGAAGCGCGTGTTTCCCGTCAACGCCCCCAACCTCCTGACGGTCGTCCGCATCCTGCTCGTGCCGGTGCTCGTCGTCGCGCTGCTCGACAAGACGCCGAGCGGCGACCTGCTCGCCGCGATCGCGTTCACCGTCGCGTCGCTGACCGACGCCGCGGACGGCTACCTCGCGCGCTCGCGCGGGTCGGTGACGACGTTCGGCAAGCTGATGGACCCGGTCGCGGACAAGCTGCTGATCATCGCCGCGCTGATCGCGCTCGTCTCGCTGCACCGGCTCGCGGGCTGGGTTGCGATGGTGATCATCGCGCGCGAGTTCGCGGTCACCGCGACGCGGATGGCGGCCACGCAGCAGGGCGTCGTGATCGCCGCCAACTGGTGGGGCAAGACGAAGACGATCGTGCAGGTCGCGGCGATCTTCTTCCTGATCGCGTTCGACCCGTCGCCGTGGTGGGTCGAGGCGCTCGTCTATGGCGCCGTCGCGATCACCGTCGTCTCGGGGATCGACTACTTCTTCGGCATGCGCCGCCTGCTGCGGGAGGCGGAGGAGCGGCGAAGGCACGCCGCTCCTCCGGACTCCGCTGCTGCTACGGCGTCTGCGTCGGAACGCTCTCCAGCGCGCTGACGAAGGCCGGGCCGTTCGGCGTGCCGAAGCCCGTCGTCTCGTCCCAGCCGGCCGTGACCGGCATGCCGGGCACCGTCGGCGGCGTCACCGCCTGGCCGTCGACCTCGCCCCACAGGCCGTTGTCCTTGATGTCGCCGGACGGGATGCCCGTGCCGAAGACCTGCTCGGTCACGTCGCTGAACGCCGCCGTGCTGCCGACGCCGGTCCCGGCGCCGTTGTCGTACAGCGCCCGGTTCAGGAAGCCGATCGGGTTCGGCTGCCCGCCGTTGTCCTCGGCGCGCCTCTCGTTGAGCAGCGCGACGAGTCCCGCCACCTGCGGCGAGGCCGCGGAGGTGCCGCCGAAGACGTGCCAGCCCGCGCGCTCGTTCTGCGGGAAGAACGTCTGGTAGGTCAGCGCGCCGCCGTTGACGGCCGCGTCCCAGGCGACGTCAGGCAGGCCGCGCCCGCCGAGCGGGCCGACGCCGTTCTGCCAGGACGGCTGGGGGTAGATGACGCTCGTGCCGCCGCCCGTCGCGGCCGGCAGCCACGACTCGTTCCATGCGGGTTGCACCGTCGTCGTGGTGTCGTCCCACGCGAAGTAGTCGTCGTTCTTGGTGCCGTCGCTGTTGAACGGCTGGTCGCTCTGCGGGTCCCAGCGCCAGTTCTGCATCAGCTGCGTGCCGCCGACGGCGGTCACGTACGGGCTGGACGCCGGCCAGCCGACCACGGGGAACGGGTAGGGCCGCGTGTCGCGCTGCTGCTTGGAGACGTCGTTGGTGCCGGCGTCGCCGGAGGAGGCGAAGAACGTGTCGCCCTTCGCCAGGCCCTTCTTGAACACCTGGTCGAACTTCGCGGTCTGCTGCTGCGCCGCGCCGCCGAACGTCTGCTCGGTGACGCCGAAGCTCATCGAGAAGACGGTGCCGGACGGGTAGCGGTCGACGAGCGAGCTCATCATCTTGAAGAGCGCCGGGAAGCCCTGCACGCCCTCGGTCTCCGCCGGCGGCACGCCGACGAGCACGATGTGCGCCAGCGGCGCCATCGCGTAGGACCACTCGATGTCGAGGTTGGCCTCGCCGGCCCACCCCTCGGCCGCGCTCGGCCCGGACTGGCCGTTGGCGTTGCTCGCGGTGTAGTCCTTGCAGCCGGGCTGGCAGACCTGGTCGAAGTCCGGCGCCGGCAGGCCCGGGTAGTAGGTGTCGTGGAAGACGCCGAGGTCGTGCGCCGCGGTCGGGCTCCCGTAGGAGTCCACGAGCACGATCGTCTGACCGGCGCCCATCAGGCCGTCGGAGTGCAGCTGGTCCACGCCGTACGCCGCCGCCATCTGCGGTGCGCCGTAGCAGTGGTAGTCGGTGTAGAACCACGGCTCGGGCGTGCCCGGCCGGTCGAGCGCGTGGTCGGGGTTCGCCGGCGCGGTGCAGGCCGGGCTCGTGTTGCTGCCGGTCACGAACGCGGCCTGCTCGGCCTGCGTCGGCTCGGGCGCCTGGATCGCGAGCCCGGTGATCGAAGCGGAGCCCTGCTTGCGGGCCTGGTGGGCCATGGCGGGACTCGCGCCGATGGCGAGGACTGCCAGCAGCGCGCAGGCCGCGGCTGCGGGACGGACTCTCATATGACTCTCCTCTGGAAGGGACCGGGCGTCCTCCGGACGCCCCCTGCACCGGTCCACGGCTCGCCTCCCCGCGGGCTCCCCGTCCGCGCTTCAGCCGCCGGGCCGGCGTGATGGCCGGGCACCTACCCGTTCGTCAGGGCCGGAGCACATACCCTCCTGTCGCAAGATGAAGCTTGCGATTGGCCTGATCGTCCTGATGGCCGCGGGCGCGATCGCCGCGTTCGTCATCGCGGTGAAGCGCGACCGCGACCCGGTTCCGCAGCGCGTGGCGGACTGCGTGCAGCGCCAGGGCGGGACGGTCGCGCGCACGCAGGACACGCTCGGGACGCTGCGGCCGGACCTGCTGTCCTCGCCGCGCCCGCGCACGCAGGTGACGCGCTACCGCCTCGGCCGCGACCGCGCCGTGCTGCTGACCGGCGAGGGCGCTCCGCTGCTCGTGCTCACGGGCCGCAAGGGCCCGGGCCTCGGCGGCGACGTGCTGCGCCGCGCCTACGAGCACCCGGAGCGCTTCGCGCTCGTCGCGCTCGCGCCGCCTGGCCGCGGGGCGCTGCTGGACGGATGCGCCCGCGCGAGCGCCTAGCTCAGGCCGCCCCCGCGTCGAGCCACTCGCGCATGCCCGTGTGGTGGCGCAGGTGCTCGCCGCTGCGCAGCTCGTGGCGCAGCTCGCCGAGCATCCCGAAGCGCTCGGCGACGACGTTGTGCTGATGGATCGTCTCGAGGTTCTCCTGGCGCGCCGAGACGAAGTGCCCGTCGGTCAGGTGGCCGAAGCGCTCGACGACGCCGCCGACCATCTCGCGCACGCAGTCCTCGACGAAGCGCGGGCGGCGGTGTGCCTTCTCGACGACCGCACCCTCGTCGGAGCGCTTCATCAGCTCGTAGATCTCGCTCGACATGGAGCCCTCGACGATCTCGAGCAGGGTCGCGGCCTCGATGTCGGTGTCGCACGTCTCCGGACAGCCGATGTGCAGCGTGCCGAGGCCGCGCTGGTTGTGCGTCGCCACGGGGACGTGCTCGAAGATGCGAGCGACCTCGTCCTCCGTGAAGCCGTCCTCGAGCAGCCGCTCTCGCGAGGTGCCCTCGACGAGCTGCTGCGCGCACGGGCACGCAGTCATGCCCTGCGCGGCGACGCCGACGAGCCGGCGCGTGCCGCGCTCGCTGGCGACCGCCGAGCCGTAGAGCGTGTAGATCTCCTGCGTGAGGATGCCGCTCACCGGCGCGGGCTTGTGCTCGGGGTAGCGGGCGGCGATCGTCACCTCGGCGCGCAGCGCGTCCTGGCGCTCGCGCACGCGCTCGGCGATGTGCTGCGCGAGCGTCTCGGCCTTGAAGCCGGCCTCGCCGAGGATCACCTCGCCGATCGCCTCGTTGACGACCTCCTCGAAGCGCGACATGTGCGCGCCCTTCTGGCGCGGGCCGAGGTCGACGAAGCAGTCCAGCCGGGCGGAGAAGAGCTGCTCCTGCGCGCTCTGGGCGTCGCGGATGCGGATCACCTTCTCGACGCCGGTGACGCCCACGCGCGAGAGCGAGACGTGGACGGTGGGGCGCTCGTTCTGGACGTCGCGCGCGCCGCTGAGGGTCGCCGGTTCCGGTCCCATCCCCAAAAGCGTAGCCGGGAGCGGACGAACGCCCGAGCAGACGGGGCGCGAAGCTTGTGCTATCACTCACGAGCGTTGTTGGGAGAGGGGGCCCTGGCCGACGTTGGGACCAGGCCTTGGGATCACGTCCATGAGGGACGGGGGATTGAGCACCAAGACGGAAGTTCTTCTCGCGGACGAAGCTCCGGTCTGGGACCAGGAGGAGCTTCGGAGCCTCATCGCCGAAGGTCAGGAGAAGGGCTTCCTGACGTTCGAGCAGATCGCGACCTGCCTCGAAGAGGTCGAGGTGACCAAGGAGCAGGTCCAAGAGCTGCACACCCATCTGGAGGAGAGCGGCATCGACGTCGTGGGGGCCGATGGCCGCATCGCCACGTCGGAGGGCGCGAAGGTCGAGGCGGCGGCTGAGGCGCGTGCGAAGCACACGCCGGCCAAGAAGCCCGAGATCGACCTGACCGTCGAGCCGAGCCTCGACTCGCTGCGGCTGTACCTGCGCTCGATCGGGCGCGTGCCGCTGCTGACCGCCCAGCAGGAGGTCGAGCTGGCCAAGCGCATCGAGCGCGGAGACATGGAGGCCAAGACCCACATGGTCGAGGCGAACCTGCGCCTCGTCGTCTCGATCGCCAAGGGCTACCTCGGCCGCGGGCTGACGTTCCTGGACCTGATCCAGGAGGGCTCGCTCGGCCTCATCCGCGCGGTCGAGAAGTTCGACTACCGCCGCGGCTACAAGTTCTCGACCTACGCGACGTGGTGGATCCGCCAGGCGGTGACGCGGGCGATCGCGGACAAGGGGCGCACGATCCGCATCCCGGTCCACATGGTCGAGAAGCTCAACAAGGTCGTGCACGTCGAGCGCCAGCTCGTGCAGATGCTGGGGCGCGAGCCCTCGCCGGAG
Source organism: Solirubrobacteraceae bacterium (assembly GCA_035765835.1). Lineage (GTDB taxonomy): Bacteria > Actinomycetota > Thermoleophilia > Solirubrobacterales > Solirubrobacteraceae > JAOPZW01. Next base: position 3,714 of record DASTWP010000078.1, on the reverse strand, counting down.
GAGATCGCCACGGAGCTCGAGTGCACGCCGCGCGAGGTGCGCGACATCCTGCGCATGAGCCAGCAGCCGATCTCGCTCGAGAAGCCGATCGGCGAGGAGGAGGACTCCGAGCTGGGCGACTTCGTCGAGGACGAGATGGCCGAGTCGCCGTTCGAGGTCGCCTCGGAGAACCTGCGCAAGGAGAACGTGCACCGGGCGCTGGCGGCGCTGCCGCAGCGCGAGCGCGAGGTGATCGAGATGCGCTTCGGGCTCACGGGCGGGCGCCCGCGCACGCTCGAGGAGGTGGGCCGCGCGTTCAACGTCACGCGCGAGCGCATCCGCCAGATCGAGAACCACACGCTGAAGAAGCTCGAGTCGCTGCCAGAGGCGCAGCGGCTTCGCGACGCGAGCTAGCTCTCGCGTCATCCTGAGGAGGAGAGACCCCGGGAGCGGCCGGCCCGAGTGCCGGCCGCCTCGCGGTCTCTACAATGCGCGCCGCCCGGCGGGATTCCCGAGCGGTCAAAGGGGCCTGACTGTAAATCAGGTGGCTCAGCCTTCGAAGGTTCGAATCCTTCTCCCGCCACTGCCGGGGCGCTACTCGGCGCCCGGGAACCAGACTCCGAAGCGGCTGCACAGCTCGGGCACGCTCTCGGGCTGCATCTCCAGCGCGTAGCGCCCGCAGAGCTCGCCGAAGGCCTCCGGGTCCGGGCCCCCGGCGGCGGCCAGCGGCCCGAGCTCGGCGAAGAACCGCTCGAAGCCCGCGGGAGATATGAGCTCGAGGATCCGCGCCGGCTCCTCGCCGGCGTTCCAGAACGTGTGCCACTGGTCGCGCGGCTTGTAGACGAGGTCGCCGGGACCGGCCTCGACGACGTCGTCGCCCAGCAGCGCGCCCATGCGGCCCTCGAGCACGAAGCTGTACTCGTCCTCGCGGGTGTGCCGGTGCAGCGGCGCGGCGAGCGCGCGCGGCGGCATCGGGTGCTCGACGAGGCTGAAGCGGGCGCCGGTGTCGGCGCCGGGGATCATGAAGCGGACGCCGATCGTCATCAGGGTGACGGCCTCGCCGTCGGTGGGACCGACGATCGTCGGGGAGCTGGTGATGGGCACGGTCGGCTCTCCTTCTGGGGTAAAATCAGTGGACACTAGTGTACGCTGAAAGACCCTAGACCGGCCCTGGTCCGGCTGTCAAGTTCGTCGAACACAGATGTCCACCGAAAGCCGAGCGACGAAGCGCCCGTACGAGAAGCGCGCCCGCGCCGCCGCCGAGGAGGCGACGCGCATGCGCGTGGTCGAGGCGGCCATCGAGCTGCACGGCAGCGTCGGGCCCGCACGCACGACGGTCTCGGCGATTGCCGAGCGCGCGGGCGTGCGCCGCGCGACCGTCTACCGCCACTTCCCCGACGAGCGCGCGCTGTTCCTCGGCTGCTCCGGCGAGTGGCAGGCGCGCAACCCGCCGCCCGATCCGGCGGCGTGGGCCGCGATCGCGGACCCGGCGGCGCGCGTCGAGGCCGCGCTGGACGCGCTCTACCGCTGGTTCGAGCGGGCCGAGCCGATGCTGAGCGCGGTGCTGCGCGACGCTGACGCGGTCCCGGTCGTCGGCGAGCTCGTCGGTGGCCTGCGGGCGTACGCCGCGTTCGTCGAGGACGGGCTGGTGCCGGGCTGGGGTGCGCGCGGCAAGGCGGCTGCGCGGCTGCGCGCCGCGATCGGGCTGGCGCTCGACTTCTACGCCTGGCGCGTGCTGCACGAGCGCGGCCTGGCGCGCGGCGAGGCGGTCACCGTGATGACGCGCGCGGTCGGCGCAGCCGCCCGCTGAGCGCCCGGCGCCCGGCTCCGGCCGGGTCGTCATCTACAGTCGCGCGCGGTGTCGTCCCTGGCGACCGTCCCGCTGGTGCTGGTCTTCGTCGCGGCGGCCGTCGCCACGTGGGTGGCGGGCACCTCGCTCTCGCGCACGACCGACGTGCTCGACCGCCGCTTCGGCCTCGGCGAGGCGATCGGCGGCATGGTGCTGCTCGCGGTCGCGGGCAGCCTGCCCGAGCTGGCGATCACGGTCTCGGCGGCCGCCAAGGGCAACCTCGGGCTCGCGGCCGGCAACCTGATCGGCGGCATCGCGATCCAGACCATGGTGCTCGTGCTGTGCGACGCCGTCGTGCGCGGCGAGCGTCCGCTGAGCTTCCTCGTCGGCTCGCTGATCCCGGTGCTCGAGGGCGCGCTCGTCGTGCTCGTCACGGCCGGCGTGCTGATGGGCGCGCTGCTGCCACCGTCGACATCGCTCGGGCCGGTCAGCCCGGCCTCGATCGTGATCGTGCTCGTCTGGCTCGGCGGGGTCCTCGTGCTCAATCGCGTCCGTCAGGGGCCGCAGTGGGCCGTGTCGATGCCGGGCAGCAGCCCGGGGCGGCCGCATCACCGCGTCGAGCCGCAGCATCCGCAGGCGCCGCGCCCGATGTCGGCCCGCCGGGCGATCGGGGTGTTCGCCGGCGCCTCGGTGGTGACGCTCGGCTGCGGCGTCCTGCTCGAGCTGGCGGGCAACACGCTCGCGGACCGGGCGGGTGTCAACGGCGTCATCTTCGGCGCGACGATCCTCGCCGCCGCGAGCGCGCTACCGGAGATCAGCTCCGGCATCGCGGCCGTGCGGATCGGCGACCACCAGCTCGCGATCGGCGACATCTTCGGCGGCAACGCGTTCCAGGTCTGCCTGTTCCTGCTCGCGGACCTCGTCGCCGGCAAGGCCGTGCTGCCTGCCGCCGGGCGGCTGAACAGCTGGCTCGCGGCGCTCGGGGTGGCGCTGACGGTCGTCTTCTGCGCGGGCGTGATCTCGCGGCCAGGGCGACGGATGCTGCGCCTGGGCGCGGACTCGTGGCTGGCGCTCGTGATCTTCGCCCTCGGCCTCGCGGGGCTGTTCGCGATACCGCATTGAGCAACCGCGTTTGGACGCGGCCGCGCGTGGACAACCAGCGGTTCATGGACATCGGCAGAGCAGTGCTGCGCGGGGTGGTCGGGCCCCTGTTCGTCGGCCACGGGACCCAGAAGCTCTTCGGCTGGTTCGGCGGCCACGGGCCGGAGGGGACCGGAGGCTTCTTCGAGTCGCTCGGGCTGCGACCCGGCAAGCGCCATGCGCTGGCCGCGGGCGCCGCCGAGAGCCTCGGCGGCGTGCTCGTCACGCTCGGGTTCCTGACGCCGCTCGGCGCGACGATGATCACCGCGACGATGATCACCGCGATCCGCAAGGTCCACGCGGCGAAGGGCCCGTGGGTGACCGAGGGCGGCTTCGAGTACAACGCGGTGCTGATCGCGGCGATGACGATGCTCGTGGAGCACGGCCCCGGCCGCCCCTCGGTGGACGAGGCGCTGTTCCCGCGCATGAAGGGCCCGCTGCTCGCGACGCTGATGCTCGGCTCGGCGGCCGCCGGCTCCTACCTGGCGACCGAGCGCTTCAACGAGCCGGCGCCGCCCGAGGCGGCTCCGGCCAGGGACGAGCAGCGCTTCACGCACGAAGAGGCTGCCGAAGCGGCGCCGACCGGCGGCGCGACAGCGCCGCCAGCGTAGCGGCGCCGAGCAGCCAGGCGGCGGCGTGCTCGGGCGGCGCGAGCCGCCCGGTCGGCACGAGCACGAGCACGAGCGCCGGGACGCCGAGCAGCAGCGCGGCGAGCCGGCGGCGCACGCGCCGGCGCGCGAGCGCACGGGCCGCGAGCGCGCCGAGCGCGCCCAGCCACACGCACGAGATGCCGAAGTCCGCCTTGT
>DASTWP010000077.1:0-2025 GCA_035765835.1 Solirubrobacteraceae bacterium | reverse complement strand
TGGTTCTGCACGATCGCCAGGCCGAGGAACGCGAGGATGGTGAGCCCGGTGCCGCCGCGCAGCAGCGGGACGGCGAAGCGCGCGCGGCCCTCGCCGGCGTCCGCCGCGTGCGGGGCGCGGGCGACCGCGAGCGCGGCCCAGCCGGCGAGCACGACGCCGGCCGCGGCGCCGACCGGACCGAGCAGTGCGCCGAGCGCGACGCCGATCGTCAGCCGCACGACCGGCTCGATCCCGAGGCTCGCCGCGGCGCGGCGCGCGGCGCCGATCCCGTAGAGGCGTCCGCGGTCGAGCGCGATCAGCCCGGCGGTGGGCGCGGCCGCCGCGAGCGCGAGCAGCATCCCGAGCGGCAGGTGCAGCAGCGAGGACAGCGGCACGGACGCGACCGCGACGACCGCGCCGGCGCCGAGCCCCGCGCGCAGGACGGGCCGCCGGGCGCTGCGGGCGAACGCCGGGGTGAGCGCGCTGCCGGCGCTGAGGCTGGCGGCAGGGACGTGGACGAGCAGGTACAGCGCGAGGAAGCTCGCCAGGTGCGCGAACGCGCCGGGCATCAGCAGGCGTGCGGCGACGAGCGAGAACGCGAGGTTCCCGACGCCCGCGCCGAGCTGGCCGGCGGCGACGGCGATCTGCTCGCCGGCCAGAGCGCGCACGGGGCGCGCAGGCGCGGGCGGCGGGTGCACCCGCGCGCGGGCGGGCCGCGCCGGGACGGTGGAGCTGGTGGCGCTCATGCGATCCACCCCCCGGGGACCAGCTCGAGGCCGGAGACGCGCGCCGGGTCGTCGTCGTGCCCGCCCGAGAGCAGCAGCCGCAGCAGCGCCATGCCCTCGCCGGCGCGCTCGCGCTCGCGCTCGATCGCGGCGCGCGGCGCGGGCGCCAGCCCGTCGCGTGCCGCCGCGGCGATCTCCGCGCCGATCGCGTCGGGGTCGCCCGCAGGGCCCACCACCCGCTGGCCGAGGCGCCGGGCGAGCGCCGCGAGCTTGACCTCGTGCGCGTACGCGACCGCCGGGACGCCGGCGGCGGCGGCGGCGAGGAGCGCGTGGAAGCGCAGCGCGACGACGACGCGCGCGCCCGTGAAGAGGTCGGCGGCGTCCTCGAGCGTGGCCGGCGGCGGGACGATCTCCGCGCGGTCCGGGAGCTCGCGCGCGAGCGCGCGCGCGAGCGCGAGGTCGTCGGCCGCGGTGCCGAGGACCTGCCATGGCTGGAGGCGCACGCGCAGGCCGGCGCGCTGCAGCGGCGCGAGCACGCGCGCGAGCCGGCGCGGGAGCGCCGGGCCGCCGGCGAGGCTGCTGAGGGCGACGATCGCCGCGTCGCCGCGCCATCCGTCCGCCGGCGGCGGCGCGATGGCGGTCCATGCCGGGTCCGCGCCGACGCGGAACGGCGCCGGGGCGCCGGCGCTCGCGAGCAGCCGCGCCGACTCCTCGTCGCGCAGCACGAGCAGTCCGGCGCGCCGGACGACCATCGCGGCGAGCGCCCGCGCCCGGCGCCCGGCGAGGTGCGTCGCGCCGACGCCGACAAGCGCGAGCGGCGCGCCCGTGGCCTGCGTCCCGGCCGCGACGCCGAGCGCCGAGTGCAGCAGCGCCAGCGGGCGCCTGCCGCTGTTCGGATGCAGCGTCTTGAACACCGTCCCGCCGGCGAAGACGACGGCGCTCGCGCGCGCGACGGTGCGGGCGACCCGCCATGCGTCGCGCGAGTGCACCGCTTCGACGCCGTGCGCCGCCTCGGTCGCCAGCGGGTCGCTGCTCGTCGCCACGAGCGGCGTGTCGCGCAGCGCGTCCACGAACGCCGCGAGCAGCGCCTCGTCGCCCGGGTTACGCTGCCCGAAGGCGCCTGCCAGCAGCACCGGCACGGCCCACCTCCTCGTAGAGCTCGAGATGGCGCTGCGCGACCTGCGGCCAGGAGCGCTCGCGCGCCAGGCTGCGCGTCGCCGCCGCGAGGCGCTCGCGCGCCGCGGCGTCGCGGGCGAGCGTGCGCAGGCGCAGCGCGATCTGCGCGGCGTCGGGCACGACGGCCTCGGCGGTCGAGGCGCCG
>DASTWP010000076.1:0-3003 GCA_035765835.1 Solirubrobacteraceae bacterium | reverse complement strand
CGCCGCGGAGGCGGTCGATGAGCTCGGCTCCGACGAGCTCGCGGCGCCAGCCCGGGAGGGTGCGGACGTCCGGCTCTGGTGCACCGTCGCGGACGGCCAGCGCGATGCGCTGGAGGTCGGCGCGCGCGGCGATCAGCTCGTAGGCGAGCTTGGACTCCAGGGCGCGTGCGCGCACGAGCGCCTCGCCCAGCGCGATCAGCGCGGCGTCCTGGGGCTCGGGCTGCGCCGGGCGCTCGCCCTCGACGGGGATCGGCGGGCGCTCGCGGCCGCGCTCGACCGCGGCGATGATCGCCTGCCCGCGGCGGTGCAGCGCCGCCTCGTTGAGGCCCCTGATCTGGCGCAGGCGCTCCAGGTTGCGCGGGCGGCGCTTGGCGACCTCGACCAGCCCGGCGTCGGAGAGCACGGTCTGGACCGGGCGGTCGGCCTCGCGCGCCGTCCGCTCGCGCCACTCGGACAGCTCGTAGGCCACCGCGCGCTGCGCCGGATCGAGCGAGTTGACGCGCGGCAGGCGCGCGAACACCGCCGGGATCTCGCGCACGTCGCTGGCCTCCTCCAGCACGCGGCACTCCTCGCGCGCCCAGTCGAGCCGGCCGAGCTGGCGCAACCGATCCTGGAGCGCGTCGGCGAGCGCGAGCAGGTGCAGCACGTCCTCACGCGCGTAGGACACCTGCTCGGGTGACAGCGGTCGCGCGTCCCAGCGCGTGAAGCTCGCCGACTTGCGCAGCCGCACCCCGACCATCTCCGACAGCAGCGCCTCGTAGCCGAGCTGCGCGCGGAGGCCCGCGAAGCCTGCCGCGACCTGCGTGTCGAAGACGTTGCGCACGTCGGTCGCCCAGACGCGCCGCAGCAGGGCGACGTCCTGGCGCCCGGCGTGCATGACGACCTCGATCTCGGGGTCCGCCAGCACGGCGGCGAGCTCGCGGGTCTCGAGGCCGTCGTCCAGCGGGTCGAGGACCTCGACGCGCGCCTCGGCGCCGCCCGCCCCGTCCGCCTCGTCGACGGCGACCTGGACGAGGCAGAGCAGGGCCCGATAGCGCCCCTCGCCCATGAACTCCGTGTCGATGCCCAGTCGCCCGCGCTCCCGCGCGCGCCGGGCCAGCTCCGCGACCTCGCCCATCCGCGCGGCACCTTAGACAAGCTCGTCAATCGTCGGGCCACCTACCGTGGCGGTCGAAGTAGGCCCGCGCGCGCTCCTCCTCGTCGCGCTCGCGGTCGCCGGTCGCGCCGATGCGAAACAGCACGTTGATCATCCAGATCGACAGGCCCGCGCCGATGATCCCCAGACCGCCCTCCCAGCGGATGTCGCTGGGCGCCAGCGCTATCGCCACGACGCCGCCGACGACCACGATCACGGGCAGCCAGACGCGCACGAACCGCGTCATGGCGCCAGCACCCAGGGCTCGGTCGGCAGCGTCGCGCGGTCGAAGCGCTCCACGAGCTCGGCCGGCGCCGGGCGCTCGCCGGGCGCGGCGAGCCCGAGGCTTAGAGCCAGCAGGCCGCGCACCGCGTCGGCGTCCTCGCCGAGCGGCGCGCGATCGGCGAGCGTCACCGCGCCGTGCCGCTTGGCCAGGCGGCTGCCGTCGGGCCCGAGCACGAGCGGCACGTGGACATGGGCAGGGACCGGAAGGCCGAGCGCCCGCGCCAGCCACACCTGGCGTGGGGTGGTGTCGAGCAGGTCGGCGCCGCGCACGACCTCCTCTATGCCCTGATCGGCGTCGTCGACCACCACGGCGAGGTTGTATGCGAACGCGCCGTCGTTGCGGCGCACGACGAAGTCGTCGACGGCGCCGCCTGCGCGCACGCGCAGCGCGGGTGGCCGGCCCGCCGCCTCGCGCTCGGAGCGCTCCGCCGCGCTCAGCTCGCGGCACGTCCCCGGATAGGCGCCCTCGGGCTGCTCGCCGTGCGGGGCCGACGCGGCCTCGCGGATCTCCGCGCGCGTGCAGTAGCACGGGTACGTGTCGAGCCGCTCGAGCGCCGCCACGTACAGCTCCGAGCGCTCGGACTGGCGCACGACCTCGCCGTCCCAGTCGATCCCCAGCGCGAGCAGGTCGGCAATCTGGTCGGCCTCGTGCTCGGGCCGCACACGCCCGGCGTCGAGGTCCTCGATCCGCAGCAGGAAGCGCGAGCCCGCAGCGCGTGCGAACAGCCACGCCAGCAGCGCCGTCCGCAGGTTGCCGAGGTGCAGCGGCCCGGTTGGGCTGGGGGCGAAGCGACCGGTCAACGACGGGCGGCGACGACCTGGAGGTCCGAGCCGTGGACGCGCCCGAGCGTGTGCAGGTCGTCGTTGTTCCAGTGCGGCGACGGCGCGCCGGTGATGAACCACGGCGAGCCGTTGTCCGCGAGGATCATCCCGTAGCGCTTCAGGGCCGCGAGCACGATCCGCGCCTGGCGCGGGAAGCCGGACGTGTCGAAGCCCGCACGCAGGCGCACACGCAGCCCCATGGGCGGCAGCGACGCGTCGTTGCTCGACGACGCGTAGTGGCGCGCCGGATAGACGTAGGCGCGGCGCGTGCGCGGGACCGTGAAGCGCAGCGCATGGCGGATCGCCCCAGAGCGAACCTCCTCATACCTCGCCAGACCGGGCAGGATCGGCAGCCCGGCGGCGTCGGCCGACGTCCAGCCCGCCGGCCGCAGGTGGTTGGAGCGCAGGCTCCAGATCGCCCCCGAGCCGGCGTGCCAGCTGCCGTCGGGGCGCCGCCGCGCGGCGAACAGCTCGTAGAGGCGGCAGGCGTCCTTGTCGACCAGCAGCACGTGGCGGTCCGAGCCGGCCTCGATCGGCACGTGCGCCGGGATCGGGTACGGCCCGCGATCCGACTCGTCGGCGTAGTCGAAGCTCACGTGCACGCGCCGCGTGCGCTTCGACACCACTTTGTAGGGAATCCCGATGCGCCCGGTCCCGAAGTCGGGATGCAGGCCCGTTCCCGCGCCGATTGCGGCAATCACGCGTGCGCTGTTCGCGGCGACCGGGAGCTTGTCGACGCGCCGGTTCCAGGGGTTGCTTGC
>DASTWP010000075.1:0-2357 GCA_035765835.1 Solirubrobacteraceae bacterium | reverse complement strand
TGTTCGTCGCGGGGTCGAGGTCCACGCGCGCGAGGCCGCCGGTCGTCGTCGCGCCGTTCTCGGTCGCGAGCGGGCTCGAGTAGCCGTAGTTGTTCTCGGCGATCATCGCCGTGTCGGTGGCGATCAGCGACTGGTCGGTGTCCGAGGCGCCCTTCGCGAACACCGGCACCGTGCACACGACCGCGCCGGTGTGGCGGTTCAGCACGACGACGTCCATCGGATCGGCGTTGTCGGTGATCGAGACGTAGTCGCTGCCCATCAGCGTCGGCGTCGTGCCCGATCCCTTCTCCGTCTGCCCGGGCTTCGCCACGCCGACGTTCGCGTACGGCGTGCGCCAGGAGACCACCGGCGTCCCGTCCGGCCCGGCGACGAAGCGGTACATCGCCGCGTCGCTGACGATGTAGACGCCGCCGTCCTCGCCGACCGCGAACGAGTTGCCGATCGGCTCGCCGGTGTCGATCGCGTGGACGGCGCCGCTCGCCGGGTCGATCGTCGCCACGACGCCGTTCTTGGACGCCAGCCAGATCCGCCCCGACCAGTCGGGCAGCGCGGAGATGATCGAGTCGCCGAGCGCCACGACCGCGGTGGCGTCGTAGTCGCGCTGCTGCACGAAGCCGTCGCCCTGCTCGCCGACGACCAGGACGTGCCGCGTGGTCGTCGGGATCACGGCCCGGTCCTCGTTGTCGAGATAGAAGTAGCCGCCGCCGCCGAAGCTCGTGAACGGGTTGCCGGCGGTCGGGTCGCGCGGCGGTAGCGGGAAGCGCGCGAGCGTCGCCAGCGTGGCCGGGTCGATCAGCTCGAGCGTCGGGCCGGTGAGCCCCACGCACACCGTCACGAGGCGGCCCTTCGCGTCGAACGTGATCGAGGCGCACTCGCTGCCCTGGAACGCCGACTGCGCCTGGATGCCGCCGGCGCCGAGCGGCCCCGGGAACGCGGCCGTGTCGCTCATGTAGGCGTCGTCGTGGATGTTCGAGCGGTCGTTCGGCGCCATGAACGGGTGCTGCGGCGGCGCGGGGGCGATGACGGGCGCCGGCGTGGCCGCCGAGCCCTGGAACCGCGGCAGCGAGGACGCGTTCGGCCCCTGCGGGATCGGGATCACGACCGCCATGCTCGCCAGTGCCGACAGTCCCGCGCGCCTCATTGCACCGCATTGTGGCGCGTCAGCGCCGGCGATGAGCCGCGTCACCTGGTCGTCGCATAGCGACCACGCGATGCCACAACTCGGCGCACACGGGCGAACTCGGCGCGGACCGCGGCCTGGAGCGACTTGCTGCGCGCGCGGCGCGCGGTCGCCGGCAGGCGCGGAGCCGGCACGCGGGAGCCCGCTCCCCTCGATGCCCTGGCCTCTCGCTCCCGCAAGCTCATCGAGAGCGCTCCTACCCGAGCGCCGCGACCCTGACCCAGGATCCGTCCGGCCCCGAACGGTCGCCTACCCGCGCAGCTCCGCCTCGCTCAGGTGCCCGAGCAGCGTCACGGTGCGAAGCCGCGAGCCGTCCACCATCACCGCGCCGCCGGGCCAGTACGGGTGCGGCGCCTCCTGGCCGGCGAGCAGCAGCGGCTCGTAGACCCACGAGCCCGAGTTCCACAGCCGCGGGCCGCCGGCGGGCGACCACTCCTTGCGCTCGTCGCCCGGGAGCGGCCCGGGCCGGTGCAGATGGCCGAAGATCACCTCGCGCGCGCCGATCCGCAGCAGCCGCGCGACCTCGCCCATCGCCGGCAGCGCCTGGCGGCGGAACTGCACGTTCAGCGCCGCCGCGGTGAACGGCGCGAGGCCCTCCGGCAGCGCGCGCGCGAACGGCACCGCTGCGCGCCGCGCCAGCGCGGCCGCGCTGTCGAGGCCCTCGCCGATCGCGCGCGGCAGCGAGACCGCAAGCGCCGAGGTCGTCGCCGCGAAGCTCGGCCCGCCGGCGCGCTCGTAGTCCTCCACGCGCGCGCGGCCCTCGGGCAGCGGCGCGAACGGGCCGCGCAGCCGCGCGCCCCAGTTGGCGGGCAGCAGGTGGCGGTCGACGTAGTGGCCGTGCGTCGCGTAGACGCCGTCCTCGAGCCAGACGCCGGGATAGCGCACGGTCACGTGCGCGGGCCGCAGCCAGCGCGCGATCTGCGCCAGGCGCTCGCTCGCGCTCTGCGGCAGCCGCGCCGCCGGGCCGACGCGCCGCCCGCGCCGCGACTGCTCGCGCATCCACTCGCGCACGAGCGTGTGGTCGTGGTTGCCGGGCACGAGCACGACCTCGCGGCCGCGGCCGACCGCGGCGCCGACGGCGCGCAGGACCGGCTCCGCGACGCGCATCGCCAGGCCGGGGCGCCCCTCGATCAGCTCGACGACGTCGCCGAGCAGCACGAGCCGGTCCGCCTCCCGC
>DASTWP010000074.1:0-2542 GCA_035765835.1 Solirubrobacteraceae bacterium | reverse complement strand
CGCCCCGCCCGAGCACCGCCGGGATGCCGACCCGCACGGCGACCGCCCCGTCCCCCGCCGGGCGCACCCGCACGTCGGCGCGCAGCCGCGGCGTCAGCACGCCGCGGGCGGCCCGCAGCGGGTCGGCGCCCACCGCCCGCGCCCGGGCGGCGGCGCGCGCGGCCGAGCCCGCCATCCATACGGCCTGCCCGGCCACGGCCGCCTGCCACAGCAGCATCGCGACGAGCGCGAGCACGGGCAGCAGCGCGACCAGCTCGACGCTCGCCTGCCCTGCCTGTGACCGGGGATCTCGCATGGGCGCGAGGCTCCCGGCGATCGCGTCACGGGGCTACCGCGCGAGTGTCACAAGACTGCGGAGAAGCTCAGGCGTAACTGCGCCAGTGGCGGAACACGGCCACGAGCGCGACCACGCAGGCCACGAGCAGCAGCACGAACACGGCCGATCCGCCCGCGGTCGACGCCAGCCGCGTCCTGGCCGCGAGGTCGAGCACGCCGACGCCGAGCGCTGCGTAGAGCAGGCCGCGCCAGCGGTCGCCGAGGCCGAAGATGTCGATCCGGTGCTCGCGGTACATCCGCGCCGCCAGCAGCACGAACGACGCGAGGATCGCGATCGACAGCAGGGCGCCGACGAACGCGGCCGCGTCGCCGCCGCCGGGAAGGAAGAAGACGGCAGCCGCGACCAGCAGGAGGATCACGACGTTGCGTGCGGCGGCGTTGCTGCCCACGGCGACAGCGTAGCTAGCGCGACCGGCGCAGCACGCGCGAGTCGTCGGGCCGCCGCAGCGTGACGCGCGCGGCGTCGAGGTGCTCGAGCAGCGCCTGCGCGTAGCGCCGCGACGTCCCGAGCTCGTCGCGCAGGCGCGCGAGCGTGACCTGCCCCTCGGCCGCCACGATCGCCTCCACGCGCTCGCGCACGGCCGCGATCGCGTCGGGATGGGCGTGCATCGAGCGGCCGACCCTGACCGCGCGCCCGGCGGCGCGCAGCGCCGGCAGCTCCGCCGCGGCGGCGCCTAGCTCGGGCTCGGAAGGCGGCTCGTGCCCGGCCTCGCGGAGCCTCGCCTCGAGCGCCAGCGCCGCCGCCGACAGCGGCGCCTCCGCGGCGCGCGCGACCACCTCCCTTCGCTCAGCGGAGGCTTCGTTGCACTCGGGCTCAGGGCGCGTGCGATGGCGCCGCGCGCGCGGATCCACGACGACGCCGCCGCCGAGCGTGTCCGGCGGGGCGATCTGGCGCACGACCAGCCGGTCCCCGGCGCGCGCTAGCAGCGGGCGCTCCAACCGCGCCTGCCAGAAGCCCTCGCCGAGCGCGACGAGCCGCGCCGGCGACTCGCGCGTGCCGTGGTGCACCTGCACGCGGACACCGTCGAGCGAGGGCGACACGTCCAGCGCGGCGTCGAGGATCCACGTCGGCTCGACCGCGCCCGGCGCTGCGAGCACGTCGCCGCGGCCGACCTCGCGCACCTCCACCCCGACGAGGTTGACCGCGACCCGCTGCCCGGCCGCGGCGCGCTCGGCCGGCTCGTCGTGGACCTGCACCGAGCGCACGCGGGCGCGGATGCCCGCGGGCAGGACGACGAGCTGGTCGCCGCGCCCGGCCGACCCCGACCAGAGCGTCCCCGTGACGACGGTCCCGGCGCCGCGGATCGTGAACGCCCGATCGACGTGCAGCACGGTCGGCGCGCCATCCGCGGCACCGCCCCGCCCCGGCAGATCCGCGGCGACCCGCGCCACAGCCGCGCGCACCTCCTCGATGCCCTCCCCCGTGCGCACCGAGCACGGCACGACGGCCGCCGCAGTCGGAAGCAGCTCGGAGGCCTCCGCCACCGCCCTCGCCGGATCCGCCAGATCGCATTTGGTCACCGCCACGACGCCGTCCGTGACTCCCAGCGCCGCCAGCACCGCCGCGTGCTCGCGCGTCTGGGGCATGACGCCGTCGTCGGCCGCGACCACCATCAGGTAGAAGTCGATCCCGGTCGCGCCCGCGACCATCGTGCGCACGAAGCGCTCGTGGCCCGGCACGTCGACGACCGACAGCAGCCGTCCGCCGGGCAGCCGCAGCGGCGCGTAGCCCAGCTCGATCGAGATGCCGCGCGCCTTCTCCTGCGGCAGGCGGTCGGTGTCGATGCCCGTCAGCGCCGCGACGAGCGCCGTCTTGCCGTGGTCGATGTGCCCGGCGGTGCCGAGCGTCAGCGGGCCGACCGGACCACCTCCGCGGCGAGCGCCGCCTCCTCGTCGGTGAGCGTGCGCGGGTCCAGCAGCACGCGGCCGTCGGCGATGCGCCCGACGAGCGGCGGGTCGCCCGCGCGCAGGGCCGCGGCGAACGCGTCCGCGCCCGCAGTACCCGGCGACAGCGCGACCGCCGGCCCAGGCAGCTCGAGCAGCGGCAGCGCGCCGCCGCCGACCTTCGCGCTGCTCTCGACGACATCCCCGCCCACTGCCTCCGCCAGCCGCTCCGCACGCGCGCGCAGGACGCGCGCGTCGGCGTCGAGCATGGCGAGCACCGGCAGCTCGCGGCGCGCGAGCCGCGGGTCGCGGTAGAGCATCA
>DASTWP010000073.1:0-11390 GCA_035765835.1 Solirubrobacteraceae bacterium | reverse complement strand
CTGCGCGGCGCGCTCGCCTCCGGCGGCCAGCTCCCGAACGTCCTCGGCGTCCTGGCGGGCTCGCCGGCGGCGCTGCGCGCGTACGCGCGGTTCCGCTCCGAGCTGCGCCACGGTGCGCTCGAGGTCGGCACGCTCGAGCGGATCTCGCTCGCAATCGCCGAGCACTACGAGTCCGACCCGGGCATCGCCCTGCACAGCCGCACCGCGCGCCAGGCGGGCCTCGGGCTCGACGAGGTCGCCCTGGCGCGCGAGTGGGACTCCCACGACGAGCGCGAGGCGACGCTGCTGCGCTACCTGCGGGCGCTCGTCGAGGGGCAGTCGCGCCCGCCGATGCACCTGCACGAGGAGGCGCGCGAGGCCGGCTGGAGCGACGAGCAGATCCTCGAGGCGATCGCGTTCGTCGCGCTCGAGACGTTCACCGCGATGGTCAACGTCGCCGGCGAGGTGCCGACCGACGGCTCGACCGAGGACTCGAGGACCTTGAGAGCGGCATGATGTGCAGGCGATGAGCCCACGCGCGGATTCGGAGGGAGCCGCGCGGCGACAGGGCGGTGCGCGGCCGGAGGGGGCCGCGCGGCCCGCGGGCTGCTGCCCCTTCTACCACGAGGCGGTCGAGCTGATCGGCCGCCGCTGGACCGGAGCGATCGTCGCCGTCCTGCTCGAGGAGGCGCCGCTGCGCTTCTCGGAGATCGCGCACGCGGTCCCGCAGCTCTCCGACCGCCTGCTCTCCGAGCGCATGAAGGAGCTCGAGGCGCGCGGCGTCGTCAGCCGCACCGTCGAGCCCGGCCCGCCGGTCAGGGTCACCTACGACCTGACCGAGATGGGCCGCAGCCTCGAGCCGGCGCTGCGCGCGCTCGGCGACTGGGCGCGCGAGTGGCTCAGGCGGTCCGGGTGGCAGCCGCAGCGCCCAGCCCGAGCCGATCGATCGCGTCCTCGCGCATCTTGAACTTCTGCACCTTCCCGGTGACCGTCATCGGGAACTCCTCGGCGAAGATCACGTAGCGCGGCACCTTGAAGTGCGCGAGCCGCCCCCGGCAGAACTCGCGCACCTCGTCCTCCTCGAGCGCCGCCCCCTCGCGCACGCGCACCCACGCGCAGAGCTCCTCGCCGAAGCGATCGTCCGGCACGCCGACGACCTGCACGTCGGCGACGTCCGGGTGCGTGTAGAGGAACTCCTCGATCTCGCGCGGGTAGACGTTCTCACCGCCGCGGATCACCATGTCCTTGATGCGCCCGACGATGTTGAGGTAGCCGTCGTCGTCCATCCTCGCGAGGTCGCCCGTGTGCATCCAGCCGGCGGCGTCGATCGCGTCGGCGGTCCGCTCGGGGTCGTCCCAGTACCCGAGCATCACGCTGTAGCCGCGCGTGCAGAGCTCGCCCGGCTCGCCGCGCAGCACGGTCAGCCCGGTCGCCGGGTCGACGACCTGGACCTCGACGTGTGGCCCGACGCGCCCGACGCTGCCGACGCGGCGCTCGAGCGGGTCGTCGCGCCGCGTCTGCGTCGAGACCGGCGAGGTCTCGGTCATGCCGTAGCAGATCGACACCTCGCGCATGCCCATCTCCTCGACGACGCGCCGCATGACCTCGATCGGGCACGGCGAGCCGGCCATGATCCCCGTGCGCAGCGCGCCGAGGTCGAGCGAAGGCAGGTCCGGGTGGGCGAGCTGCGCGATGAACATCGTCGGCACGCCGTAGAGCGCCGTGCAGCGCTCCCCGGCGACCGCGGCGAGCGTCGCCCCCGGCTCGAACGACGGCGCCGGGATCACGATGCAGGAGCCGTGCGTCGTCGCGCCGAGGTTGCCCATGACCATCCCGAAGCAGTGGTAGAAGGGCACCGGCAGGCAGACGCGGTCCGCCTCCGTGAAGCCGAGCAGGTCGGTCACGAAGAAGCCGTTGTTGAGGATGTTGTGGTGCGAGAGCGTCGCGCCCTTGGGGAAGCCCGTGGTGCCGCTCGTGTACTGGATGTTGATCGGGTCGTCGAACGACAGCGACGCGCCGCGCGCTCGCAGCGCGCCCGCGTCGACGGCGCTGCCCGCGAGCTGCTGCCACTCCTCGGACTCGAGGAACACGACCCGCTCGAGCGCGTCGAGCCCGCCGCGCACCTCGCCGACCATCGCGACGTAGTCGCTGGCCTTGAACGCGCGTGCGCTGACGAGCATCCGCACGCCGGACTGGCGCAGCGCGTACTCGAGCTCGTGCGTGCGGTAGGCGGGGTTGATGTTCACGAGCACCGCGCCCGCCTTCGCGGTCGCGTACTGGAGCAGCACCCACTCCGCGCAGTTCGGCGCCCAGATGCCGACGCGGTCGCCCTTCTCGATCCCGGCCGCGAGCAGCCCGCAGGCGAGCGCGTCGACGGCCGCGTCCAGCTCGGCGTAGGTCATCCGCACGCCCTGATGGCAGGAGACGAGCGCCTCGCGCCCGCCGAAGCGCGCGACCGTGCGCTCGAGGTTCGCCCCGATCGTCTCGCCGAGCAGGGGGAGGTCGCAGGCGCCGTGGCTGTAGGAGATCGCGGACATGCGGGGATTGTTCTCCGCTCCGCTAGGTTCCGCCAATGGCCGACGCCCAGCTGACCGCCGCCGACGTCCTGCGCGCGGTGGAGGAGCGCGAGGTGCGCTTCATCCGCCTCTGGTTCACCGACATCCTCGGGCGGCTGAAGTCGTTCTCGATCAACGCCTCCGAGCTCGAGCACGCGTTCGCCGACGGCATGGGCTTCGACGGCTCCTCGATCACCGGCTTCAACGCGATCGAGGAGTCCGACATGGTCGCGCTGCCGGACCCGAGCACCTTCGCCGTGCTGCCGTGGCGTCCCGAGGAGCAGGGCGTCGGGCGTGTCTTCTGCGACATCCTCACGCCCGAGCGCACCCCGTACGAGGGCGACCCCCGCCACGTGCTGCGCCGCGCCCTCGCGCGCGCGCAGGAGCTCGGCTTCGACACGTTCAACGTCGGCCCCGAGCTCGAGTACTTCCTGTTCAAGGACAGCCGCTCGACGGAGGTGCTCGACGAGGGCGGCTACTTCGACCTGACGACGCTCGACGCCGGCTCCGACGTGCGCCGCGAGACCGTGCTCGCCCTCGAGCAGCTCGGCATCCACGTCGAGTACTCCCACCACGAGGTCGGCCCCAGCCAGCACGAGGTCGACATGCGCTACGCGCCGGCGCTGAAGATGGCCGACGACTGCATGACGTACCGCATCACGGTCAAGGAGTACGCGATGCAGTACGGGTGGCACGCGACGTTCATGCCGAAGCCCCTGTTCGGCGAGAACGGCTCTGGCATGCACACGCACATGAGCCTCTTCCAGGGCGGCTCGAACGCGTTCTTCGACGCCGAGGATCCCTACTACCTCAGCGAGACCGGCAAGGCCTTCATCGCGGGCCAGCTGCGCCATGCGCGCGAGCTCTGCTCGATCTACGCGCAGTGGGTGAACTCCTACAAGCGCCTGATCCCCGGCTACGAGGCTCCGGTCTACCTCGCGTGGTCGCGCCGCAACCGCTCCGCGCTCGTCCGGGTGCCGCTCTACCACCCGGGCAAGGAGCAGGCGACGCGGATGGAGCTGCGCTGCCCGGATCCGGCCTGCAACCCCTACCTGACGTTCGCCGCGCTGCTCCAGGCCGGGCTCGAGGGGATCGAGAAGGGCTACGAGCTGCCCGAGCCGATGGAGCAGAACCTCTACCACCTGCCCCCGCAGGAGCGTGCGCGGCTCGGGATCGAGCAGCTTCCGGAGACGCTCGGCGAGGCGATCGAGCTGACCGCGCAGTCAGAGCTCGCGCTGCGCACGCTCGGCGAGCACACCTTCAACCGCTACATCGAGATCAAGCGCGAGGAGTGGAACGAGTACCGGTCGCAGGTCACGCGCTGGGAGCTCGACCGCTACCTACCCGTGCTTTGAGGTGCCGCGGACGGTGAACCTGCTGAAGATCGCCGGCCGCGTGCCCGCGTGGTAGGCGCGGCTCTGGTCGATCTGCACGAGCCACACGCCGGTCCGCACGCGCTCGAGCGGGATCGCCGGCGCGCGCACCTTCAGCAGGCCGCACGGGCCGCCGGCGACGCCGAAGCGGTAGTTGGCGTAGGTGTGACCGTGCAGCCGGAAGTGGGCGTAGACCGGCTTCGCGAGGTCGGCCCCGGCTGCCGGGATGAAGCCCGAGATCTCCCACGTGCGCAGCGCCTGCGGGCGGCGGCTGCCGCCGCGGGTGGCGAACGTCAGGTTCGTCACCTGGATCGTGACGCTCGCGGTGTCGGTGGGGTTCGCGGCGTCGGTCGCGGTCAGCGTCATCGCCCTGGCGACCGGCAGGAAGCTGCCGAGCGGCGGCGGCGTGAGCGCGGCGGAGAACGCCCCGGCCGCGTCGCTCGTGCCGGACGCGAACCGGCCCTGCGCCCCGCTGATGTCGATCGACTGGCCGGGTGCGAACCCGGCGCCGGTCAGTTGGACCTGCCGCGCCCCGGCGACGCCGACGACGTAGCAGGGCTGGTCGGCCGTCAGGGTCGCCGCGTGGGCCGCGGCGGGGATCGCGAGGGCACCGCCGGCGGCCAGGCCGGCGAGGAGTCGTGAGCGCAAGAGCGGGTGACCTCCGGTGGGACGGCACGCAACATTTGCAGGTCCCGCAAACCGCGTGGACGGGCGTGTCAGATGACGCCCAGGGCGGCGCGGAGCTCGTCGGGCTCCGTCACCGGCGCGTGGCACGCGAAATGCTCGCAGACGTAGGCCGCGGCGCGGCCACCGACCGGCTCGCGGCCCTCGAGCAGCGGCACGCCGTCCCCGCGCCCGCCGGCGAGCACGACCTCCGGGCGCAGCCGCTCGCGCACGACGCGCGCGAGCGATCGCACGCCCTCGGGGTCGCCCACGAGCGCGACCTCGCGCGTCGGGCGCAGGTGGAAGTCGATCGCCTGGAGCAGGTGGCCGAAGGCGAGCGCATGGCGCGGGGCGATCGTGTGCAGCAGGCGCAGATGGCCGACCGCGGCGTCCTCGTAGCGCGCCTCGCCGGTGAGCGCCGCCAGGCGCAGCAGGCCGAGCGCCGCGCTCGAGCCCCCGGACGGGATCGGGTTGTCCTCGATGTCCTTGCGCCGTGCGACCAGCACCTGCTGGTCCTCGGCGGTCGAGAAGAAGCCCCCGCGCTCGCGGTCGGCGAAGCGCTCGAGGATCGTGTCGCCCAGGGAGCGCGCTTCCGCGAACCAGCGCGGCTCGAAGCTCGCCTCGTAGAGCGTGAGCAGCGCCTCGAGCAGGAACGCGTGGTCGTCGAGCTGGCCTGCGAGCTTCGCCTGGCCGCGGTTGAACGTGCGCAGCAGGCGCCCGTCGGCGTCCCGCATGGAGCCGAGCACGAAGTCCGCGCAGGCGCTCGCCGCGTCGAGGTAATCGGCGCGCTCGAGCACTGCGCCCGCGTCGGCGAGTGCCGCGATCATCAGCGCGTTCCAGCCGGCCAGGCGCTTGTCGTCGAGCCCGGGGCGCACGCGCCGCGCGCGCGCCTCGAGCAGCTTCGCGCGGATGCGCTCGCGCTGCGCGGGCGGCGGCTCGGGCCCGCGCGACTCGAGCACGTTCGCGGCGCCCTCGAAGTTGCCGTGGCCGGTCGCGCCGAGCCACGCCACGGCGGCGTCCGCGTCCTCCCCGAGCACTGCCTGGAGCTCGGCGAGCGGCCAGACGTAGAAGCGGCCCTCCTCGCCCTCGGAGTCGGCGTCGAGCGCGCTGTAGAACCCGCCCTCGGGCGCGCGCATCTCGCGCAGCGCCCAGTCGAGCGTCTCCTCGCACGTGCGCCGCAGGACCGCGTCGCCGGAGACCTGCCACCCGTGCAGGTAGGCGCGCGCCAGCAGCGCGTTGTCGTAGAGCATCTTCTCGAAGTGCGGCACCGTCCAGGTCGCGTCGACGCTGTAGCGCGCGAAGCCGCCGCCGACCTGGTCGTTGATCCCGCCCGAGGCCATCGAGCGCAGTGTCTGCAGCGCCATCCGCTCCTCGCCGGTGCGCAGCAACAGCTCGAGCACCGCGTGCGGCGGGAACTTCGGGGCCGACCCGAAGCCGCCGTTGACGCTGTCGAAGGACTGGCGCAGCACGCCCACGGCCTGCTGCACGGCGTCATCGCGCAGCGGCTCGGCCGACGGCTCCAGCAGCGCGCTGCCCGCCAGCCGCGCCGCCATCCGCTCGCCCTGGGCGCGGATCTCGTCGCGTCGCTCGTCCCACGCCTGCCCGACCGCGCCCAGCACGGAGCGCCAGTCCGGCATCCCATGGCGCGGTTGCGGCGGGAAGTAGGTGCCGCCGAAGAACGGCACCTGCTCGGGTGTGAGGAAGACGTTCAGCGGCCAGCCGCCCTGCCCGGTCATCGTCTGGACGGCCTCCATGCAGACTGCGTCGACGTCCGGGCGCTCCTCGCGGTCGACCTTCACGCACACGAAGCGCTCGTTCATGAGCGCCGCGGTCTCGGCGTCCTCGAAGGACTCGTGCTCCATCACGTGGCACCAGTGGCACGCCGAGTAGCCGATCGAGACCAGCAGCGGCACGTCGCGCTCGCGCGCGCGGCGCAGCGCCTCCTCGCCCCACGGCAGCCAGTCGACCGGGTTGTCCTTGTGCTGGAGCAGGTAGGGCGAGGTCTCGGCGGCGAGGGCGTTGGGCACGCCCCCAGAAGCTACCCGCTACCCGCTGTGCGCCAGCGCCGGCCAGCGCGGCAGGCGCGGCGACCAGGCGGCGCTCGCGCCCGCGCGCGCGGCGCGCGCGGCGCCGGGCCGCACGTGCACGCGCCGGCCGCCGAGCGTCGCGAGCACCTCGCCGTCGGCCAGCACGGCCACCCGCCCGCGCGGCACGCTCTTGCCACTCACGGTGAAACGGGCGGTCGCCTTGCGCGCGAACGGCAGGAAGCCGCTGACCGTCACGCCCGGCACGTAGACCACGCGCCTGAAGCTGATGCCGGTGCTGAGGTAGACGGCGTGCCCGGAGCGCAGGCCGCCGACCGCCGAGCCCGGCGTCGTGCGCTTGCCGGCGGCGAGCGCGTCGCCGATGAACTGGCGACTGACGTCCAGCACGGTCATCAGCACCGCGCGGACGGTCTTCAGCGTGCGGCCGTGCGCCCGCACGCGGGCGAGCGAGGTCGGCGCCACCGGCGTCGGCGCGAAGTCGTTCTTCTCGCTGCACGGCGCGATCGGGACGCCCGCGAAGAAGTTCGCCAGGGCGGTGCGCGCGCAGGTGCCGATGTCGCTGCCCAGGACGGAGTGACCGGTGTGGGGGATGATCGCGACCTGTGCGCCCGGGATCTGCGCGGCGATCCGCTGCGCGTCCTCGACCGGGGTGCGCAGGTCGGCGCCGCCGGTGAGGATCAGCGTCGGCACCGCCGGCAGCGGGCCGATCGGCGCCGGGGCGGGGGAGGCGTCGGGCCAGCCGATGCAGATCGGGATGCTCTCGCTGGCGAGGGCGGTCGGCCGGTCGAACGGCGCGAAGACCGAGGAGGGGATCGCCTCGACCGCCGCGACGGCCTCGTCGCGCCGCGTCGACGGATCGGCGGCGCGGTCCCACGGGAACGCGGACTCCTCGCAGCGGGTCGTGGCGAACAGGGCGGCGCTGTCGCTCTCGCCGCCGATCTGGGCGGCGATGCCGTTCAGGCCCTCGGCGCGCGCGAAAAGGCGCAGGATCGGGGCGCTGTCGCCGCGCAGCGCGCTGCGCACGCTGCCGGGAAGCTCGGCGCGCAGCGCCGGGTTGAGATCGCCGCCGAGCAGGATGTCGAGCACGCCGGTCTCGTCCATGGCGACGTGCAGCCGCGAGCCGCCGGGCGTGACGATCGCGCCGCGCAGCGAGTGTGCCTGCAGGCGATGGACGAAGCGGGCGAGGTCCGTGCGGGTGCTCGGCGAGATCGACCTGCACGCGCCGCCGCCGCACAGCTCGCCGATGACGCGCCCGATCGCGGCGAACGTGGAGCGCCGCAGCACGTCCGGGCCGTCCGGCGTCACGACCGAGTCGAGCACGAGCGACTGCACGTGCGCCGGGTACTTCGCGGCGTAGTCGAGCGCGACCTTGGTCCCATAGGAGACGCCGTAGAGCACGAGCTTGTCGTAGCCCGCCGCCTGCCGGATCGCCTCGAGGTCGTCGACGCTGTCGGCGGTCCGGAAGAACGCGCGCCGCGGGCCGATCTCGTTCGCGCAGCGCGCCGCGAGGTTCGCGGTCGTGTCGGCGCTGATCGAGTCGAAGGCGGGGCAGTCGAGCGCGCCGGAGGAGCCGGTGCCGCGCTGGTCGAAGACGACCAGGTCGCGCGTCGTGATCGCCGGCGCCAGCGCCTGGGCGAAGTCCGACGCGAGCGGGATCGCCGCCTGGCCGGGCCCGCCGGCCAGCGCCACGACCGCCGTGTTCGTCGGGTTCGACGAGGCGCGCACGCGCTCGATGCTCAGGCTCAGCGTCCCGGGCGTCTGGCCGCTGTGGTCGAGCGGCACTGCCAGCGTCGTGCACTCGAAGCCCGCAGGCGAGCACGCCGCGAACGGCAGCTGGGCGCTCGCCGGGGCGGCTGGTACGAGGGCGGTCGCGAGAGCGGCCGCAGCGGAGGCGAGAGCGAGGCGGGGACGCATGCGGCCGGGCGACGGTAGCAGCGGCCGCCCGTCCTGACGACCCGTGTGTCGGGCGGGAGTAGTTTGCCGGAGGGCCATCGACGAAAGGACGACCCACGTGTCCCACCATCGCGAGCCGGTGACCGCGCTCGGCGCCCCCGAGGCGGCCGGTCCCTACAGCCACGCCGTGCGCGCCGGCGGGCTGCTGTTCTGCTCCGGGCAGCTGCCGATCGACCCCGCCGAAGGGCGCCTCGTCGAGGGCTCGCCCGCCGAGCAGGCGCGCCGCTGCCTGGAGAACCTCCAGACGGTCTGTGCAGCCGCCGGCGCGACGCTCTCAGACGCGGTCCGGTGCGCGATCTACATGACCGACCTCGGCGGCTTCGCGGAGGTCAACGAGGCCTACGGGTCGTTCTTCCCCTCCGACCCGCCTGCGCGGACGACGATCGGCGTCGCGGCGCTGCCGCTCGGCGCGCACGTGGAGATCGACGCGATCGTCGCGTTGCCGGGCGCCTGAGCCGATGGCGGCGCCGGCCAGGACCGTCGAGGCGCAGGACGTCCTGCGCGCGCGCGCCGCGATCGGCGACGTCGCGCGCCACACGCCGGTGCTGGCGTCGGCGACGCTGCAGGCGCGGGCGGGCGGGGAGGTCGTGCTGAAGGCCGAGAGCCTGCAGCGGACGGGCTCGTTCAAGCTGCGCGGCGCGCTCAACAAGCTCGCCGCGCTCGGCGACGAGGGCTCCGCCCGGGGCGTCGTGGCGGGAAGCGCGGGCAACCACGCGTGGGCGCTCGCGCACGCGGCGCGCGCCCGCGGCGTGCCGTGCGAGGTCTTCATGCCCGTCGAGGCGTCGCTGTCGAAGGCCGAGGGGTGCGCAGCGCTCGGCGCGACCGTCCGCCTCGTCGGCACGACGGTGGAGGAGAGCCTCGCGGCCGCGCGCGAGCGCGCGGACGAGGGCGGCCTCGCGTTCGTGCACCCGTTCGACGACCCGGACGTGATCGCCGGCCAGGGCACGCTCGGCCTGGAGCTGCTCGAGGACGTGCCGGACCTCGCGCGCGTCGTCGTCCCGGTCGGCGGCGGCGGTCTCGCGAGCGGCCTCGCGATCGCGGTCAAGTCGGCGCGGCCGGACGTCCAGGTCGTGGGCGTGCAGGCGGAGGTCGTCGCCGCCGTCCCGGAGTCCCTGCGCCGCGGCGAGCCGGTCGAGGTCCCCTCCGGCATGACGATCGCCGACGGCATCGCGGTCAAGCGGCCCGGCGAGCTGACGCTCGGGCTGATCGAGCGCTGGGTCGACGAGGTCGTGACCGTCGGCGAGGACGACGTCGCCGAGGCGATGGTCGTGCTGATGGAGAAGGCCAAGCTCGTGGTCGAGGGGGCCGGCGCGGTGGGCGTCGCGGCGCTGCTCGGCGGGCGCGTCGCGACGGCGGCGTCGGGGACGACGTGCGTCGTGCTGAGCGGCGGCAACGTCGACGCCGGCCTGCTCGCGAGCGTCGCGCGCCTGCACGAGAGCCAGGCGGGCCGCCGCCTCGTGCTCTTCACACGGGTGCCCGACCGCCCCGGCTCGCTCGCGCGGCTGCTGGCGCTCGTCGGCGAGCACGGGGCGAACATCGTCGACGTCGAGCACGTGCGCGAGGGCGTCGCGCTGCACGTGCGCGAGACGGCCGTGCAGCTCGTGCTGGAGACGCGCGGGCGCGAGCACGCCGACCAGGTCTGCGCGGCGCTCTCCGCGGGCGGCTACGAGCCGCTCGTCGTGCGCTGACGCGGATCGACGGCGTCTCCTCGCAGGCACGCGAGCGCGCTTGCGTACGCTGTCGGGGATGGCGCTTGCCGACGACACCGTGACACCCGACGAGCGCCTCGAGGCGATGCCGGAGGAGATGGCCCCGCGCCACCTCGTGCGCCGGCTCGCGGAGCTCGCGCTGCTGGTCGGGATCGTCGCGCTGCTGATCAACGTGCTCCCCGGGCTCGGGGACGTGCGCCACCGCTTCGCGCACGCGGGCGCGGGCTGGATCGTCGTCTGCGGGGTGATCGAGCTCGGGTCGTGCCTCGCGTACGTCGCGGCGTTCCGCGGCGTCTTCTGCCGCGGTCTCGGCTGGCGCTTCAGCTACGAGATCGGGATGGCCGAGCAGGCCACGAACGTGCTCCTGCCGACCGGCGGCGCCGGCGGCCTCGCGCTCGGCGCCTGGGCGCTGCGCCAGGGCGGGATGCCCACGCGCCACATCGCGCGCCGCAGCGTCGCGCTGTTCCTGATCACGAGCGTCCCGAACTTCGTCGTGGCCGCGGTCGCCGGCCCGCTGCTCGCCACCGGCCTCGTGCCCGGGCAGAGCGTCCCGGCGGCCAGCGCGGTCCTGGGCGCCCTTGCGCTCGTCGCGATCGTCGTCGTGCTGGCGCTCCCGCCGCTCCTGCGGCGCCGCCGCCGGGCGCGCCCGGAGCGTGCGCCCGCGACTGGGTCGCCGGGGTCGCGCGGGCGGCGCGTGCGCGCCGGCCTGTCGGCCGCGGCGGGCGCCGTCTCGGCGGGCGTCGAGGACACCGTTGCGCTGGTGCGCTCGCGCGACGCGCTGGTCCTCGGTGGCGCGATCGGCTACATGACGTTCGACGTGCTGGCGCTGTGGGCCGCGTTCGAGGCCTTCGGCGGCGCGCCTCCCGTCGGGCCGTTCGTCTTCGCCTACGTGATCGGCCAGCTCGGCGGCCTGATCCCGCTGCCCGGCGGCATCGGCGGGACCGACGGCGGCCTGATCGGGGCGCTCGTCCTCTACGGCGCGCCGCTCTCGCAGGCGACCGCCGCGGTGCTCGCCTACCGCGCATTCCAGCTCGGCATTCCCGCGCTGCTCGGCACCGCCGCGTTCGTGCAGCTGCGCCGGCGCCTCGCCCGTCACCCGGAGCCCGCGGCGCT
>DASTWP010000072.1:0-16076 GCA_035765835.1 Solirubrobacteraceae bacterium | reverse complement strand
TCCTCGGATACCGCCATGCGGCTTACGCGGCCTTGAGGGTTCGCGTGTCCTCGACGGAGCCGTCGACCGGGACGTCGCCGGCGACGTTCACCATCGCGGTGAAGCGCTCCAGCGCGACGTAGGCGATCGCCTCGAGGATCTGCTCGTCGGTCCAGCCGGCCTCGCGCGCCTCCTCGTGCAGGTGGGCCGGCGGCTTGCGCTGCTGCGCGACGAGCGACGACAGGTAGCGCAGGAGCAGCGCCTCGCGCTCGTCGTGGGAGTCCCACTCGCGCGCCAGGGCGACCTCGTCGAGCCCGAGGCCCGCCTGCCGCGCGGTGCGGCTGTGCAGGGCGATGCCCGGGTCGGACTCGTAGTGCTCGGCCACGGCGAGCGAGATCCGCTCGAGCGTGCCGACCTGGAGCGCGCCGTGGCGCAGCTCCGAGCGGAAGCGCGCATACGCGCGCAGCGCTGCCGGCGATCCGGCGAGGACCCCAAGGAAGTTCGGCAGCTGGCCGCCGCTGGCGAGCGCGCCGCGGAGGACCGGCACCGACCCCTCGGGCGCCGTCAGCTCGTCGTGGATGTGGAACCTGCTCATCGTGGTCTTCATGGTGGCGGTCCTCGGGTGGGCAAGGTGCTTACGTCGCGTAAGTCTACGACCGATGATGAGCCGTTACAAGACCGGATGCAGCGGCGGGCGGCGCGATGTCGCCATCGCCGCGGTACCCGCTCGCGGCGTGCCGCGAGCGCGCCGGTTCGCGGGCGAACCCGGGGATGCGGGCCGTGGCGGCGGCCGCGAGCGCGGCCGGCCGCGATCAGCGGCCGGCGAGGTGCTGCGCGGCGCCGTGGAGGGCGTGCAGCGCGTGCGGCTCCGCGGCGTGCGAGGAGCTCGAGAGGGCGGCCAGGACCAGCACGATGCCGAGCATCACGGCCCACATCGCCAGCCGGTCGGGCCGGCCGCCGACGCGGTCGATCGCGCGCGGGGCGGGGCGGCGACGGTCGATCTCGACCAGTCGCGGAAGCGCCGGCGCGCCGACCGTGCGACCCGTGATCTCGACCGTGCGGCGCCTCGCCTCGTGGCCGCGCGACTCGAGCAGCGGCAGCGAGTCCTGGTCGAAGAAGCCGGCGGGGTCGGATCCCGGCTCAGCGGCCCGCGGCGGTGGAGCGCTGTGCGCGCGCTCGGACTCGATCCCACGGGCCTCGGCGGGCTCCACTGCGCGCAGGTGATCGGCGCCCCGGGTCCGCTCCGCACGGCGGGGGCGCGGGGTCGCGGAGCCCCTCTCGGCGGCACGGCGCCGCTCGATGGTCTCGCGCACGTCCTGAACATCGGCCCACCACGCGCGGGCCTCGCTCTGCGACATGAGTCGTCGTCCTCTTTCGTCGGCTTACGGGGTTAGCTGACGGGCTCGCGCTGAAAGAGTGCGCTACGCGAAGGCGATTCGCCCCAACAGTGGGTCCCCCGCTTCCGGTCCGAGCGACCATGACAGGCCGGTCGGACGGGAACTCAGCGGCAATGACGCGCGGCATCGTAGCAGGGGACGAAATCCCTGCATCCGTGCGGTGTTATGGAAATGCCGGAGGGTGCGGGATCAACCGTGCCCGGCCACGCGCGCGACGAAGTCGCCCACGTCCCGCGCGTCCTTGCCCGTCAGGAGGCCCGCGGGCATCTGCCCGTTGCCGCGCGCCAAGCCGGTCTTGATCGTCAGGACGACGAGGCTGGCCGGCGGCCGCAGCTGGTCGAGGTTCGGCCCGACCGCGCCGACGGCGTTCGCTGCGCGGAGCGTGTGGCAGGTCGCGCAGTTGCGCGCGAACAGCTCCCGCCCGTGCGCCTGGTCCGCCGTGAGCGTCAGCCCCCCAGGGGCGTTCTTGGCGTGATCCTGCGCGTTGGCGGCGCCGAGCCAGATCGGGATCGCGATCCCGATGCCGACCACCACCGCCGTGATCGCGATCGCGGTCCCCCGACGGGCCACGAGCGACTGCGACTGCAGCGTCCCGCGGGCACCGCGGGCGCCGCCGCTCATGCCGACGAAGACCGTGCCGAGGGCAAGGACGACGAAGAAGGCGAGGACGGCGATGGCCGCGATCATCGGCCGGGAACATACCTGCCGGTCCGCCGGAAGGGCCTGCGGGCGCGAAACGGGCGCCGGCCGATGGGCGTCCTGCGCTCACCGCCGCCGCCCCGAGGCGAAGCTCATGACCGCCGGCGCGACGGCGCGGAAGTCGGCTTCGGCGGCGGCCGCCTCGCGCTCGGCCCGCAGGCGCTCCAGCTCGCGCAGGTCCAGCAGCGAGAAGTCCTTCGACTCGGCCTCCGGACGCCCCGGCGTCTCGAGCGCCGTGACGCTGCTGACGAGCACGTCGATCGCGCCGCCGGAGGACGCGAAGCGCTCCAGCCTGCCCTCGACCAGCACAAGCGGCTCGGTCCGCGCCGCGAGGCGGTCGCGCTCGTAGACCGGCGGTGGCAGGACGAGGTTGACCGTGCCGTGCTCGTCCTCGATCAGCAGGAAGACGACGCCGTTGGCGGTCCCCGGCCGCTGGCGCGCCACGACCAGCCCGCCGATCCGCACGTCGCAGCCGTGCGGCCGGCGCGCAAGGTCCGCGCTCGTGACCGCGCGGCGCTCGCGCAGCCGGCCGCGCAGCAGCGCAAGCGGGTGCGTGCGCGCGGTCAGGCCGGTGGCCGAGTAGTCGGCGATCATCTCCTCCCAGGAGCTCAGCGCCGGCAGCGCGGGCGCCTGCGGCAGCTCGAGCGGCAGCGAGAGCTGCGTGGCCCCCTCCCCCGCCCCGTACGCCGGCGCCGCCGCGCCGAGGCGCCACAGCGCCTCGCGCCGGCTGCCGCCGCACAGCACGTCGCACGCGCCCGACCACGCCAGCCGTTCGAGCGCCGGCCGCCCGGCGCCCGCGCGCGCGACGAGGTCCGCCGGCGAGCGGAACGGGCCTGCCGCATCGCGGGCGGCCACGAGCGCCGCGACCTCGCCCGCGCGCACGCCGTTGACATAGCCCAGGCCGAGCCGCACGCCGGCCCGGACCCCGCCGCGCTCGGCGGGGACGTCGACGACCGTGCAGCCGGCCCCGCTCTCCTGCACGTCCGGCGCGAGCACCGGGATGCCGCGGCGCTGCGCCTCGTGCACGAGCGCGTCGGGCGGGTAGAAGCCCATCGGCTGCTCGTCGAGCAGCGCGCACAGGAACTCCGGCCCGTAGTGCACGCGCAGCCACGTCGACTGGTAGGCGAGCAGTCCGAAGGCGGCGCCGTGCGCCTTCGGGAATCCGAAGCCCGAGAAGCCGACGACCATCGACCACACGCGCTCGGCGAGCGCCTCGTCGACGTCGTCCCAGCGCGCCATCGCGCCCTCGACGAAGCGCCGGTGGTGCGCCTCGATCGCGGCCGCCGAGCGCTTGCGGCTCATCGCCCGCCGCAGCCCCTCGGCCTCGCCCGGCGAGAAGCCGGAGAAGGCCATCGCGACCTCGATCACCTGGTCCTGGAAGATGATCGTGCCGAGCGTGTCCTTCAGCACCGGCTCCAGCGAGCGGTGCTCGTAGGGGATCTCGTACTCGGGGTCGGCGCGCAGGCGCTGGCGGCGCTGGATGTAGGGGTTGACCGCGCCGCCCTGGATCGGCCCCGGGCGCACGATCGCGACCTGGATCGTGAGGTCGTCGAGGTTCTCCGGGCGCGTGCGCCGCAGCGAGCCCATCTGCGCGCGGCTCTCGATCTGGAAGACGCCGGTGGTGTCGGCCTCCTGGATGCAGCGGAAGGTCTCGGCGTCGTCGAACGGGATCCGCGAGAGGTCGATCCGCTCGCCGCGCCGCGCCGCGATGTGCTCGACGCAGCGCTCGACCGCAGAGAGCATCCCGAGCCCGAGCAGATCGATCTTCAGGAAGCCCGCGTCCGAGCAGGAGTCCTTGTCCCACATCACCATCTGCCGCCCCTCCATCGCCGCCGGGACCACGGGGCAGCAGTCGACGAGTGGGCGCGTCGCGACGATCATGCCGCCGGAGTGCTGCGAGAGGTGGCGCGGCAGCCCGTGCGCCTCCTCCGAGAGGGCGGCGAGCCAGCGCCAGCGGGTGGGCGGGTCCGCGCTCATGCGGCCCTCGCCGAGTGCCGTGGCGATGTCCTGGTCGACCGCGCGACCGCTCCAGCCCTCCGAGCCGCGCGCGACGCGCTCGATCTCGCCGGGCGGCAGGCCGAGCGCCTTGCCGATCTCGCGGATCGCGCCACGCGCGCGGTAGGTCGGGAACGCCGCCACGAGCGCAGAGCGCTCGCGCCCGTAGCGCTCGTGCACGCGCGGGATCAGGACCTCGCGCACGTCTCGCGGGAAGTCGAGGTCGATGTCCGGCAGCGTCGAGATCTCCTCGTTGAGGAAGCGCCCGAGCAGCAGCTTGTTCGCGATCGGATCGACGTGCGAGAGGCCGGTGAGGTAGCAGACGATCGAGGAGACCGAGGAGCCGCGACCGCGACCGGGCGGCAGCAGCGCGCGTGCTGTGTCCGACCCGCGGACCTCGGCCGCCACCTCGCGCGCGAGCTCGAGCAGGTCGCGGTGCAGCAGGAAGAAGCCCGACAATCCGAGGCGCTCGATCAGCCCGAGCTCGTCCTCCAGCCGCACGGCGGCCTCGCGGCGCAACCTGCTGCCGGGCGGGTAGCGCTCCTCGAAGCGCGCGCGGCATGCCCCGGCCAGGTGTGCGGCCGCCGTCGGATCCTCGGCGCCGGGGTAGCGATAGCCGAGGTCGCTCGACAGGTCGAACTCGAGCGTCTCCGCCAGCCGCGCGGTCTCCGCGACCGCGTCCGGATGGTCCTCGAAGCGCGCCGCCATCGCCGCCGGCGTCGCGAGCACGTGACTGTGGTTGCCGCGGCGAAGTGGCTCCGAGGCGTCCAGCGTCGTGTGCTCGCGGATCGCCACGAACACGTCCTGGAGCCGCGCGCGCGCGGGCGTGTGCGCGTGGATGTCGCCGGTCGCCACGCACCGCACGCCCAACCGCTCGGCCATCGCAGAGAGGCCGCGGTTGAGCGCACGGTCGTGACGCAGGAAGGGGCGTTGCAGCTCTATGCGCAGGCGCTCGCGCCCGAAGGCGCGCAGCAGGCGGCGCAGCGTCGGCTCGTCCCGCACGCCCTGGCGCGCGCAGCCGCTGAGGCAGACGAGACCCTCCGCGTGCGCCTCGACGTCCGCGAGCGACACGTGCGGGTCGTGCAGCACGCGCCGCCCCGGTGAGTCGCGCGTGTGCGCGTGCGCGCGTGTGAGCAGCCGGCAGAGGTTGGCCCACCCGGTCGCATCGCGCACCAGCAGCGTGAGATGGCGCGGCGGCGCGCCCGGCGGGTCGGACGGGTCCACGAGCGTCACCTCCGACCCGTGGATCGCGCGCAGCCCGAGCCCGCGGCAGGCCTGCGCGAACTCCATCGAGCCGGAGACCGAGTCGTGATCGGTCAGCGCGAGCGCGCCATGGCCGCGATCGGCCGCGGCGGCCGCGAGCTCCTCCGGCAGCGAGGCGCCGTCCAGGAACGAGAAGGCGGAATGGGCGTGGAGCTCTACGTAGGACAAGGCGAACGCATGTTCGCATCGGTCCCGGACGGACGCGCGAGCCGCGAGCGTGCGCGATCGTCCGCGATCGGGCAGGCTGCGCGCCATGCCGACCGCCGCCGGGAACCGCTACCTCGCGATCTACCTCGAGGACCACCTCGCCGCCTCGATCGGGGCGATCGAGCTCGCCCGCCGCGGTGCCGGCCAGTACCGCGACGGCGAGCTCGGCGCGTTCCTCGCGCGCCTCGCGGGCGAGATCGCCTCCGACCACGACGAGCTCAAGCGCTTCGCCGCCGCGGTCGGAGGCGGCGCCAACGTGCTCAAGCAGCTCGCCGCCTGGGGCGCCGAGAAGGCCGGACGGCTGAAGCTGAACGGCCATCTCCTGAGCCCCTCGCCGCTGAGCCCTGTCGTCGAGCTCGAGGTCCTCTCGCTCGGCGTCCACGGCAAGCTGCTGCTGTGGCGTGCGCTCGAGGCGCAATACGGCGCGCAGGCGCCCGGCGGCCTCGACCTGCCCGCCCTGATCGAGCGCGCCGAGCACCAGCTCGCCGAGCTCGAAGAGCACCGCCTCGCGGCGACCGCCGCCGCGTTCGGCTCCTAGACGGCCGCGAGGCAGTCTCCGCGCGTGCGCCACTGGCCGTCGATGCCGCGCGTCGCCGCGCCGACGAGCCGCGAGGTCCGCCGGCTCTCCCCAGCGTCGACCCCGAGGCCGATGCCCTCCACCTTCCCGCTCAGCGTGAGGCCGTGGCCCGACGAGCCGACGTCGTAGCTGCGCACGTTGACGACAGCGCGCTCGGCGAGCAGCCGCGAGAGCGCGCCCGAGACCTGCACGGCCGGGCCGAGCCGCGGCCGCGGCGTGCGCACCGCCGCGATGAAGCGCGCCGCGACGTCGCGGCTCGCCGAGTCGGTGAGGTCGAGGTGGCTCTCGCTCACCCACGTCC
This sequence comes from Solirubrobacteraceae bacterium, assembly GCA_035765835.1. Taxonomy (GTDB): domain Bacteria; phylum Actinomycetota; class Thermoleophilia; order Solirubrobacterales; family Solirubrobacteraceae; genus JAOPZW01. The sequence goes on along the minus strand of DASTWP010000072.1, from coordinate 9,658 downwards.
GCGTGCCGTGCGACGGCACGCGCAGCCTGTCCGCGACGGGCCGCAGGCGCTTCGGCAGCTTCAGCGAGCCGTCCAGCGTCCCGGTCTCGACGACCTCGAGATCGAGCGGCACGCCGTCACGATCGACCGTCACCGCGTACTCGACCTGCCCCTCGCCCGAGCCCTCGGCGCCGACCGCCGAGACGCGCAGCGCGCCCGACAGCTTGCCGTCGACCTTCACGTAGAACGTGCGCCGGCCGCTGCCGTGGTCCACGCGCGAGCCGAACGACTCGCCGCCCGACAGCCCGAGGCTGCCGGACACGCCGTCGCCCCCGCCCGACACGCCGAGCGACGCCGAGACCCCCGCCTCGCCGAACGTCTGCGCGGGCGGCGGCAGCCCGGGCAGGAGCCGCCGCACGAGCGCGCCGGGGAGCAGGTCGGTCGCGGGCGCGGCGCGCAGGTGCGTCTGGAGGCGGCGCTGCAGCTCGTCGGCCTGCGCGCGCGGCAGCACCCACGTGCTCCCGGCGCCCGCCTTCGCGAGCACCGCCGCGCTCAGCTCGCCGCCGAGCGCGAGCTCCTTCGAGCCCCAGCGCAGCGCCGCCTTGAGCCCGGTGCCCGCCTGCGCGCCGCCCTCGTCGTCGCGCAGCAGCGTCAGCGCGACCGTGCCGTCCGAGCGGTCCTCGCGGATCAGCGCGTGGTGCCTGCCCGCATGGAGGAACAGCACGTCGAACGTCGCGCCGAGGCGCTGGTCGTCCGTCCGCGTCGGGCACGGCTGCCGGTCCTCCTCGCAGTCCCCGCGCGTGACCACGCAGAGCGCGTAGGCGAGCTGGTGATCGACGGCGCCGGCGACCGGCCGCCCGTCGACGGGGACCGCGAACAGGCCCGCGAGTAGGGCGCACACGAGCAGCACGACCGCCGCGTACTCGACTGTCGACTGGCCGGTCTGCGAGGTCCACGAGCGCACGCGCACACGCTCGCGCGCGGCGCGTCACGGCGCACCGGCGCAAACGTCACGAATCTGCGCAGGAACCGCTAAGCGTCCGCGGGCGCGACCGCGCCTGCCCACTCCTGCAGCCGCCCGCCGAACTCGGGCACGGCGGCGCCGACCTCGACGATCTCGTCGGCCGGCACATCCGCCCGCTCGGCGGCGCGCAGGATCGCGTCCGGCGAGGGGGCCTCGTACAGGCAGTAGGTGCGGCGGCGATCCGCGCTCAGGAACGAGAACAGCCAGCGGACGCCCTCGTCGGCGTTGACCTCTTCGATCACGCGGACGTCCTCCTCGGTGAGGTCGAGCTGCTCGGCGAAGCTGCGCTCGATCATGTAGACCGGCATGCGCCGATGCTAACCGCCCGCCCGCCGGCGGTGGGGCTTTTTTCAGGCCGGGACGAGGCGCCGCCGGTGCGCGTAGGACGCTGCCTCGGTGCGGTTCGAGCTGCCGGTCTTGCGCAGGATGCTGCGGACGTGGTTGGCGGCCGTGTGCTCGCTGATCGACAGCGCCTCGCCGATCTCGCGGTTGCTGCGGCCCTCGGCGACGAGCGCGAGGATCTGGACCTCGCGCGGCGAGAGCCCGTCGGGCGCAACGGCCGCCGCGGCCGGCGAGCCGAGCGCGCGCACCTTCGCGAGCAGGCCCGGCAGCGCGAGCCGCTCTGCCAGCGCGGCCGCCTCGCGCGCGAGCGCGTCGGCCGAGCGGCGCGCGCCCGGGCCGCGCCGGCGCAGCAGGCGGGCGTACTGGTAGGCGGTGTGCGCGGCCCACGTGTGGGCGCCCATGCGGCGGTTGAGCTCGAGCGCGCGCTCGAAGTGCTCCTCCGCGAGCGCCGCGTCCCCGAGCGTCGCCGCCAGCATCCCGCGATAGCGATCGGCGGCGCCGTAGCACGTGACGAGGTGGCCGATCATCACGTTCGCCCCCGCGAACTGCTCGAGCTCCGGGTAGACGAGCGCCGCGACCTCCTCGTCGCCGACCGCCGCGCTCGCCTCCGCGACGTAGACCAGCGAGCCGAGCCACAGCGACGACCGGAACACGTCGAGGCCATCGGCCGCCAGGCGCGCGAGCTCGCGCCGCGCCTCCGCCTGCATCCCGAGCTCGGCGAGCAGCGCCGCCAGCCCGGGTCGCCACGGCCCCTCGCGCTCGCGCCCGGCGGCGAGGACGCGCACGACGGGCGCCAGCTCGGCGAGGCGCCCCTGCTCACGGCGGATGCTGAACATCTGGACGCCGTGGACGGCGGACGCGTCGCGCCCGGTCAGGAAGCGGCCGCGCTCGTAGGAGCGCAGCGCCAAGCGCTCGGCCTCGACAAGGTCCCCGTCGCAGAGCGCGATCGCCGAGCCGTAGTGGTCGGCCACGTGGGTCATGAACGGCTGTCCGGTCTGCTCGGCGGTCGCGAGCAGCTCGCGGATCTCGGCGCGCGCGCCGTCAAGGTCGCAGAGCGCGACGAGCGTCGGCACCCGCCACGCCATCGCCTCGGCCAGGATCTCCGTGTCGCCGAGCTCGCGGGCCAGCTCGAACGCCTCGGTCAGCATCGCGAGGATCTCGGTGAGCGAGCTCGTCCCCCGCGACCAGTACGAGCGCATCAGCACCGTCGCCAGCGCAGCGCGGTCGTCGAGCTCACGCGCCATCGCGATAGCGGCCGTGCGGGCGGACTCGCCGCCGCTCTGATGGCCCTCCTCGTCGAACGCGCGCGCGAGGCCGCCGAGCAGCCGCACGCGCAGCGAGGAGGCCCCGCCGGCCAGCGCCGCGGCGGCCTCTTGGAGCAGCTCGATCGAACCCTCCCCGACGATGCCCGGCCGCCAGCACGCGTCCTCGTAGCCGATCGCCGCGCGCGCGAGCAGCTCCGGGGCGCCGATCTCGCGCGCCACCGCCGCCGCCGCCGAGAACGCCTCGAGCGCGTCGAGCGCCTTGCCGCCGCGATGGCTCGCGTCGCCCAGCGCGAGCAGCGCCTCGCCGCGCTCCTCGGGTGCGTCGATCCCCAGCTCGAGCGCCACGCGCAGGCGGTCGGCGGCCTCCGCGAACGCGAGCGTCGACGCCGCCGCCCGCGCCGCCGCGAGGTTGTACTCGACGGCGCGCCTCGGGCCGCCCAGCGGCGTAGCGGCCGCGAAGTGATGCGCGAGGTCCGCCAGCACGCGTCCGGAGCGCGGCTCCACGCCTTCGAGCGCCTCCCCCACGCGCAGGTGCAGCTCGGCGCGGCGCGCACCGGACAGGCGGTCGTAGAGCGCCCTGCGGACCAGCTCGTGCGTGAAGCGGCACGCGAGCCGGCGCGCGCCGAGCTCCTCGAGCATCCCGTTGCGCATCGCGTCGTCGAGCGCGGCCAGCAGCTCGGCCTCGTCGAGCCCGGCCGCGCGTCGCAGGAGGCCGAGGTCCAGCTCCGAGCCGGCAGTCGCGGCGAGCTCGAGGAGCTCGCGCGTGCGCGGGCCCAGGCGCGCGAGCCGCTGGCTGACGACCTCGCGCACGCTCTCCGGGCTGCCGAGCTCCGCCGGCGTGCGGCGCAGGCGCACCTGCCCTTCGACCCGCTCCACGGCCCCTGTCTCGACGAGCGCGCGCCACAGCTCGCAGACGAGGAACGGGTTGCCGCCCGTCAGCTCGTGGATCGAGACGGCGAGCGCGCGCAGCTGCGGCCCCGGCTCGCCCCCCGCCGCGGCGTGGACGAAGTCGGCGACCGCGCCGTCGGAGAGGCCCTCGAGGCGCAGCCGGATCGCCTGGTCGGCGCGGCGCAGCTCTGCGAGCGTCTCCGCCAGCGCCGCCGGCACGTCGGCGTCGGCGTCGCGGAAGGTGGCGATCAGCAGCATGCGCGCGCCCGTCGCCGCCCGCGCGAGGTGGCGCAGCAGCAGCAGCGTCGGGCCGTCGGCCCAGTGGCCGTCCTCGAGCACGAGCAGCGCCGGGCGCTCGCGCGTGATGGCGGTGAGCAGGTCGACGACAGCCGTGTGCAGCCGGTGGCGCTCGGTGTCGGGGTCCGCCTCCAGCGGCGGCGGCAGCGAGCCGAGCCGCAGCGAGAGGTCGGGCAGCAGCCGCGTCAGCTCGCCGGCGGCGGGCCCGGCCGCGGCGAGGAGCACCTCGGGGTCGGTCGCGCGCGCGAGCTGGTCGAGCGCCTCGACGAACGGGCCGTAGGGGGTGCGCACGACCGCGTCACAGGCGCCGTAGAGGACGAGCGCGCCGTCGGCTGCGCTCGCCCGGGCGACCTCGCGCACGAGGCGGCTCTTGCCCGAGCCCGCCTCGCCCCCGAGCAGCGCCATCCGCAGGCCCTCGCCGGCCGCCGTGGGCAGCAGCGAGCGCAGGGCCTCGAGCTCGGCGGCACGGCCGACGAACGGGAATGCGGAGATGTGACGCAGTGGGCCCGGAAGCTCTGCCATGACCTCCCCCGGCCATGTAGTCAGATCTGATCATCCCAGTGCCCGCACCGCGGCGCAATCGGCGCGCGAAAGTGGATCAGGCCGCGTCATGACAGCCGCGCGCGAGCGGCGTAGGTTCGCGCCGCATCCGAAGACCAGGAGGTCATCCCGTGAGCACCACCGCCACTCCCGCAGGCGCCGCCCGAGCCGAGCTCGCCGGCTTCGGCGGCCGGCTGGTCGGCCCCGAGGACGGCGACTACGAGCAGGTCCGCCGCGTCTACAACTTCATGATCGACAAGCGCCCGGCGCTGATCGCACAGTGCACCGGGCCGCAGGACGTCGCGCGGGCGGTCGGCTTCGCGCGCGACCACGGGCTGGCGCTCGCGGTCCGCGGCGGCGGCCACAACGGCGGCGGCCTCGGCACGTGCGAGGCGGGCCTCGTGATCGACCTCTCGCCGCTGAAGGGCGTCGACGTCGATCCGCAGGCGCGCACGGTGCGCGTCGGCGGCGGCTGCGTGTGGGGCGAGGTCGACGCCGCCACCGGCGAGCACGGGCTGGCGACGCCGAGCGGGATCATCTCGACGACCGGCGTCGGCGGCCTCACGCTCGGCGGCGGGCTCGGCCACCTGACCCGCAGGTGCGGCCTGACGATCGACAACCTGCTCGAGGCGGAGGTCGTGCTGGCCAACGGCGAGACGGTTCGCGCGTCCGCCGACGAGCACCCCGACCTCTTCTGGGCGCTGCGCGGCGGCGGCGGCAACTTCGGCATCGTCACCTCGTTCCTGTTCCGCCTGCACGAGGTCGGCACGATCGTCGGCGGTCCGACGTTCTGGCCGGTCGAGCAGACCGCGGAGGTCCTGTCGGTCTACCGCGACTTCCTGCCCGCCGCACCGCGCGAGCTCAATGGCTTCTTCGCCGTCGCGACCGTGCCGCCGGGGCCGCCGTTCCCGGAGGACATCCACATGCGCAAGGTCTGCGGCGTGGTCTGGTGCCACACCGGCTCCGAGCAGGAGGCCGCGGCGGCGATTGCGCCGCTGCTGGACGCAACGCCGGAGCCGCTGCTGCACGGCGTCCAGCCGATGCCGCACGCGGCGCTCCAGGGCGCGTTCGACGCGGTCTACCCGCGCGGCGACCAGTGGTACTGGCGTGCCGACTTCGTCACCGACATCCCCGACGAGGCGGTCGCGATCCACGCCGAGCTCGCCGCCGCGATGCCGACGTGGAAGTCGACGATGCACCTGTACCCGATCGACGGCGCGGCGCACGACGTAGGGCCGTCCGACACCGCGTTCAGCTACCGCGAGGCGCGCTGGGGATCGGTCTTCGCGGGTGTCGATCCCGACCCCGCCAACGTCGAGGCGATCCGGCGCTGGTGCGTGGAGTACTTCGAGCAACTGCACCCGTACTCCGCCGGCGGCGCCTACGTGAACATGATGATGGACGAGGGGCAGGAGCGGGTGCGCGCGAGCTATCGCGGCAACTACGACCGCCTCGCGCGGATCAAGGCCGTCTACGACCCGGAGAACCTCTTCCGGATCAACCAGAACATCGAGCCGAAGGCGGCATAGGGGCATGCGCAAGGGTGCGGCCGGCGCGGCCGCACCCTTCAGCGCTGCCGGAACCACCCTCCCCCGGCGCCCGCGAGCTCGCGGAACACGACGAGGTCGCGGCCGTCGACCGTGACCACCTCCCAGTAGCGCCGCCGCAGCGGCCGCTCCGCCCACCAGCGGTCCTCGACGAGCCACGACTCGCGCACCGCGACGACCTCGTGGCCGTCGACCGACAGCGGCCGCCCCCCGCCGCCGGCGAGCACCGTCGCGGGGCGTGGGATGCCTAGATGATGGATTCCGCGGCCGCGCGTGCGCGGGGCCGCGTCATCGTGGATGCCGGGCGTCACCGCAATCCGCCGTCAATGGCAGCGCCATTGACAAGGATCGGGGGTGGCGAACCGGCGCCGCGAGGGTGTGGCATCCGTGCACGTGGGGTCGTGGAATCCATCATCTCGCCTGCGGGATCCAGGGCTCACAGCTCGAACGGCGCCAGCACCGCGCGGCGCTCGGGCACGCGTGAGTCCGGATCGATCGCCAGCACGCGCAGCGCCGCCTCCGGGCCCCCCACCGCGCGCGCCTGACGCACCGCCTCGCGCAGCCGCGCGACGCGCTCGGCGGAGCCGTCGTCGAACAGCGCCCGCGCGCCCGCGTGCGGCGGCCCGAAGCGCTCGACCGCCAGCCGCAGCGCCTCGGCCGGAGCGGGCAGCAGCGCCAGCCGCGCGCCGAGCGCGAGGCGCATCCGCGCCGGGTCGGACAGCGGCTCGCGGAAGACCACGCGCTCGCGCCAAGTGCCGCCCTCGACCAGCTGCGCGCCGAGCACCGCCACGCGCACCGTCCGCCCGCGCCGCTCGCGTCGCGCGAGCAGGCGGTCCACCAGCAGCTCGAGCGCGCGCCCGAGCTGCACGCCGGACGCCGACTCCTCGAGCTCGAGCGACTCCTCCAGGCGCTCGCTCGCCGCGCGCGCGCGCAGCGGCTCGTCGCGCCCGCGCGCGAGGTCGCGGGCGAGCAGGCCCGGCGGCCCGAAGCGATCCGCAACAGCCCCGCGCGGCAGCGCCGCGAGCTGCCCGAGCGTGCGGATGCCGAGGCGCTCGAGCGGGTCCGGCAGGGCGGCGGTTTGCGTGCGCCGGCGCAGCAGCTCTACCGGCTCGCCCGCGAGGTCCTCCGCGCCGCGCACGATCTCCACCCGCCGCGCGCGCGCCCGCGCCGCCGCGGCCAGCGCGCAGAAGCGCGACGGGCCGGCGCCGATCCGCGCGGGCAGCCGCAGCGCGCCGCGCACTGCGGCCACGACGCCGTCGAGCGAGCCGCCGTGCAGGCGACCGAGGCCGCGCGCCTCGAAGAACGCGACGCCGGCACACTCGGACTCGACCGCCGCGCCCACGCCCTCCAGGCGCGCGAGCACGCGCTCCCATGCGTCCGCGACGCCCATCGGGTCGGGCGGCACGAGGGCCAGCCGCGGCGCGCGCGCGAGCGCCTCGCCGAGCCGCATCCCGGGTCGCACACCGGCGGCCTCGGCGGCACGGGAGACCTCGCCCACGAGTTGCTCCCTCCCCGGCTCGGGCGCCAGCGCCGCGGGACCGAGCGCCACGAGCGCCTCGCGCCCGCCGGCGGCGATCACGAGCTCGAAGCGGGGCAGCAGGACGCAGACGATCATGCGAACGCATGTTCGCACCATGCGGCGCCAGAGGCAAGGTGGTGCGACGCGCGCGAACGCGCCATGTCATGCTCCGTTTACCGGTGCAACGCCCACCGCATGCGAGGCGGTGGAGACATAGGGCGCGAACGAAGGGAGATGCGGATGCGCTGGGCTGGGAGGACGACGGCTGCCGCCGTGACGGTGGCGGCCGCGGTGATGGTCGTCATGGCGGCGCCTGCGGGCGCGCACATCGAGCGGGCGGCGTACTGGCCGGACCCGGCGCCCGACTGCTCGATCACCCCCTGCGCGGGCGGCGCGGTGCCGAAGATCCGCACGCTCGCCTCGGCGCTCGACGCCTCGCTGCCGGGGACGACCCGCGTCGTCTGCCAGCCCGACTCGATGAAGCTGCTGCGTGCAGACATCGGGCACGCCCGCCGCTACGGCTACTTCATCCGCCCGACCGACCACCGCTCGCTCAGCAAGCGGATCGCGCGGCACCTGCTGCGGATGAACGAACGGTTCTTCGCGATGTGCAACTACCACGAGATCCAGCCGGCGGTGACCGACTCGCACAACGACGACCGCGTCGTCGTGATGCCGGGCGTCTACAGCGAGCCGACCGCGCGCAAGGCGCCGACGAACGACCCCGCGTGCGCGCAGTACAAGATCAACAACGGCAACACCGGCGGCGCGGTCTCCTACGCCTACCAGTTCCACTGCCCGAACGACCAGAACCTGATCGCGGTGATCGGGCGCGCGCTCGGCAACGGGACCGACCCCGACCCGCCGCTCGAGGATCGCCACAACATCCCGAACCTCGGGCCGTGCATCCGCTGCAACCTGCAGATCGAGGGCTCGGGCCCGAGCGCCGACGACGTCGTCGTCGACGCCGGCCGCGTGGAGTCCGGCGACGGGCCGCCGCGCGGCTCGGTCAAGGACGTCGGCATCCGCGCCGACCGCGCAGACGGCTTCGTGCTGCGCAACATGACCGTGCGCCACGCCAAGGAGCACGACATCTACGTGCTCGAGTCCGACGGCTACGTGCTCGACCGCTTCAAGGCGTTCTGGGCGGGCGAGTACGGCGTGCTCACGTTCGTCGAGGACCACGGGCTGATGCAGAACTGCGACGCCGCCGGCAGCGGCGACTCGGGGCTGTACCCCGGCGCGGGGGCCGACACGGGCGCCGAGCGCGACACGCACTACTACCCCGAGTTCCGCTACAGCCAGGAGATCCGCTACTGCGACTCCCACCACAACCTGGCCGGCTACTCGGGGACCGACGGCAACGCGACCCACATCGACCACAACGAGTTCTACGACAACGCCCTGGGCTTCACGACCGACGTCTTCACGGCGCCGGGCCATCCCGGGTTCCCCCAGGACTCCGACCTGATCGAGTACAACGACTTCTACTCGAACAACTTCAACCCCTACGACCCGAGCTCCGGCATCGAGCCCGCGGAGCCGGAGCCGGTGGGGACCGGGTTGTGGATCGCGGGCGGCAACTCCAACGTCCTGCGCTACAACCGCTTCTACGACAACTGGCGCCGCGGCACGATGCTCTTCGCGGTGCCCGACGCGACCGTCTGCAGCCCCGTCATCGGCACGCCGGTGACCGGCTGCGACCCGACGAAGCTCTCGACGTCGTACGGGAACCTGTTCTACGGGAACGTGCTCGGCGTCGCGCCCGACGGCAAGGCGATGCCGAACGGCACGGACTTCTGGTGGGACGCCTTCCCGACCAACAGCGGCAACTGCTGGTGGGGCAACAGCACGGCGCCGGGCACGCCGGTGACGAGCTCTCCGAGCCCGCTGCCGAACTGCGACAACGGCAACGCGCCCGAGAAGAGCGTCGGCACGGGCGCGCCGGCGAACGAGGCGGAGCTGGCCGGCTGCCTGATCGGGATCGAGGCCGGGCAGGGCTACAACCCCGCGCTGTGCAACTGGTTCGTGACGCCGGCGAAGCCGGGCTCGTCGAAGGCGAAGGCGCGCGCCGCGCGTGCGCGCACGCTGCGGAGCGAGCAGCTGCGGGCGTTCCGGCAGTGGTGCGCGACCGATCGCTCGAATCCGACGTGCGTGCCGTTCGCGCCGAGAACGGTCGTCGGATGAGGGCGCGGCGACTGCTGTGCGCGGCCGGGGCGGCCGCGGGCTGCGCCGCCGCGGGCGCCGCGCTCGGCGG
>DASTWP010000071.1:0-20072 GCA_035765835.1 Solirubrobacteraceae bacterium | reverse complement strand
CGGCCCCGAGCATGTCCGCGGTCTCGGCCACCTCGCGCTGTGCGTGCTTGGCCCCCTGGCCGATCAGCATCGCCACCTTCTCGCCCGCGTTGAGCACCTGGGCCGCGCGCTGGAGGGAGTCCGTCGTGGGGACGGTGCGCGGCGCCTCGTAGCCGGGCGAGGAGAACACCGAGCCGTGCGAGCGCGGCGGGTCCTCGTAGGGCGACTCCTGGACGTCGTTGGGGATGATGATGCAGGTCACCGTGCGGCTGGCCTGGGCGACCCGCATCGCCCGGTCGACGAGGTGGCGCGCCTGCGCGGGCACCATGCAGACCTGCACGTACTCGCCCGCGACGTCCTTGTAGAGCGCGTCGAGGTCGACCTCCTGCTGGAAGTTCGACCCCATCGCCATGCGCGACTGCTGGCCGATGATCGCCACCACCGGCTGGTGGTCGAGCTTGGCGTCGTAGAGGCCGTTGAGCAGGTGGATCGCGCCCGGCCCGGAGGTCGCCATGCAGACGCCGACCTCGCCGGTGAACTTCGCGTGCGCGCAGGCCGCGAACGCGGCGATCTCCTCGTGGCGCATCTGCGTGAAGGCGATCTTCTCCCCCACCTGGTGGAACGCGCCGATCAGGCCGTTGATCCCGTCGCCCGGGTAGCCGTAGATGCGCTTGACGCCCCACTCGTCGTGGACGCGGGTCAGCAGGAACTGGGAGACGTTCTGGCTCATGGGAGCGGATTACCCCGCGCGTAGCTCCGGAAGCACGTCTTGTCCGTATATCCGCAGGGTGCCGTGCGGATCGGCATCGCCGACGTTCATCAGGCAGACCGCGGTGGCGCCCAGCGCCTGGATCGCCTTGACCTTGCGCACGTGCGTCTTCGGGTCCGAGGAGATGATCCCGCCGGCCCTCCACATCGCGTCGGGGACCTGCTCGGCGGTCGCGCCGATGTCGGCCGGGTCGTGCCGCGGCTCGGTGTAGTTGCCGTCGACCTGCGTCGGCTTCCACATCGTCGTGCCCGCGAGCGCGGCGTCGTCGTCCTGCGCCCACGCCATCAGCGTCTGCAGGACGATCTCACCCGGCTCGCGCGAGGCCTCCTCGCAGCCGCGCCGGTAGGCGGCGATGACACCCGGGGCCCGGCGCGGATCCGCGAGCGTCCAGACGCCGTCGGTCAGGCGCCCGGCGATGGCGGCCGCGCGCGGCCCGAACGCCGACATGTAGACCGGCGGCCGGCGCTCGGTGCGCAGGTACAGGCGCGCGCCCTCGCAGCGGAAGTGCTCGCCGTGGAACGTGACCGTCTCGCCCGCGAGCAGGCGCGTGATGATGCCCAGCGCCTCCTCGATCCGGCGCAGCGCCTCGCCGGGATCGGGCCAGTCGACGCCCGCCGGGACCTCGTTCATGGCCTCGCTGGTGCCGACGCCGAGGAACGCGCGGCCGGGGAACATCGCCTCGAGCGTGGCGACCTGCTGGGCGACGACGACCGGGTTGTAGTGGCCCATCAGCCCGGTGACCGCGGTCCCGAGCGAGACCTCGCGCGTCGCGTGGCCGACCGCGCCGAGCCACACCCAGGCGTTGCCGCAGGCGGCCTCGGCGTGCGCCGGGTCCCACCACGGCGTCAGGTGGTCCGAGCAGCAGACACCGTCGAAGCCCGCGTGCTCGGCCTCGACCGCCTGCTCGAGCAGGTCGCCCGGCGGGAAGCGCTCGTGACCCAGCGCGCAGAGGTACGCGACCTGGTCCGGTTGGCGCTTGCGCGCCCACGTGACCCCCTTGACGGCTTCCGCGACGCCCATACGGCGCGGCTACCCACTTGTCGTTACCCTCGCACGCATCCCGACGGGCCCACGGACAACGGCCGACACGCTGGCGGGGTACGAGAAGGGACGCGTGCCGCGCGAGCTGCGCGAACGGCAGATCCTCGAGATCGGCGAGCGCATCTTCGCGCGCGACGGCTATCAGGGCGCCTCGCTCGAGCAGGTCGCGCAGGAGGCGGGCGTCACGCGGCAGTACCTCAACAAGCTCTTCGGCGACAAGGAGGGCCTGTACCTGGCCTGCCACGCGCGCGCGCGCGAGCAGCTGAACACGCTCCTGGCCCAGGGCGCCACGGTGCTGCCGGAGGAGCCGCGGCGGGCCGACGCGCGCCGGCTGTTGCGCGCCACGGCCACTGCCTACTTCACGTTCGTGCGCGACCACGGCGCGGGCTGGGACGTGCTGTTCGGCGGCGGCGCGGCGGTCGCCGGGCCGGCCGCCGAGGAGGTCGTCCGCCTGCGCTTCGAGACCGTGCGCGTGCTCTCGCTGCTGATCGTGCACGCGGCGCCGAAGATCGCGCCGGCCGCGGCGGAGTCCTACGCGCACGCGATGTCCGGCGCCGGCACGCAGATGGCCGTGTGGTGGCGCCAGACCGAGGACTGCCCGCTCGAGGAGATCGCCGACCGCTTCGTGACGCTCTTCTGGGAGGGCCTCGCCCCCTACGCCACCGAGGACTGACCGGGCTACGCCGGGTCCGGGATCAACCCGTCGCCGGTGAACTCCTCGCCGGCCTCGGCGAACGAGAGGTCGGCGGGCGGGAGGATGAAGTCCGAGGTCTCGAGCTCGTCGTCGCCGACCTGCGTGCCCTCGTCGCGCACGTAGCGCAGCAGCTCTCCGAAGGTGGCGCCGAACGCGCTCTCGTCGCCCTCCTCCACGGCGCGCACGACCGCGTCGTCGAGCTCGTTCAGCCGCTCGAGCCTGGAGTCATCGACGCGGTACTGGCCCTCGTTCGAGATCCGGACGATCACGACTGGCCGCCCTCGGAGATCTGCTTGGCGTCCTCGCCGCCGCCCGGCCCGAGCTCGGCCTTCATCTTCGCCAGCTCGTCGTCGACCTGGCTCTTGCTCGAGAGCTCCTTGAGCTGGCGGTCGATGTCGTCCTCGCCGGAGCCGAGCGCGGTCAGGTCCTCGAACGCCCCGGAGGCCTCCAGCTCGCCGACCGCGTCGGCGCGCGCCTTCATCTGGTCGGTCTTGTCGACCGCGCGCTGCATCGCCAGGCCCACGTCGGCCATCTGCTCGCCGACGCCGGTCGCGGCCTCGGAGATGCGCACCTGCGCCTCGGCGGCCGAGTACTGCGCCTTGATGACCTCCTTCTTGGTGCGGAAGGCCTCGATCTTGGCGCGCAGCTTCTGCCCGGAGTCGGTCAGCTTCTCCTGCTGGGCCTCGAGCTCATGGACCTGCGAGTCCAGCGACTGCAGCTCGGTCTGCGCGACGTTCTTGCGCTCGAGCGCGGTGCGCGCGAGCTCCTCGTTGCCGGCCGCGAGCGCCTGGCGCGCCTGCGTGTCGAGCTTGACGACGTTCTGCTCGAGCTTCTGGGACTGCATCTGCAGCCGCTTCTTCGCCGTGACGACGTCGGCGATGCCCTTCTTGACGTTCTGCAGCGACTCGAGCTGCTTCTGGTAGCTGTAGTCCAGCGTCTCGGCCGGGTCCTCTGCCCGGTCGAGCAGCTTCGAGACCTTCGCCTTGATGACGGTGGACATGCGTCCGCCGAGTCCCGGCATGGATCCTCCCTGAGCTTTTTCGGAGTGGTCCGAGCAAGCGTACCGGGCGGGTAGCGAGCGCTTCACCCCCCGGGTTGCCGGGTATGCGCCGCTGCGCCCGGGTTGACAGCTCCACCTGACATCCCCCTGACGCGGCGCCGGCTCCGGTGGGTTCTCCCGGTCGCATGCGCGTTGCCGTCGGCGGTGCTGCTCGCGGGCTGCGGCGGCGGCCAGGACTCGCTGCAGCCTCACAGCACCCAGTCGAACCAGATCCGCTGGCTGTGGTGGGGGATGCTGATCGTGGCGGGGATCGTGTTCTTCGGCGCCGTCGGGATGCTCGCCCTCGCGTGGCTGCGCAAGGGCGACAAGGGCCTGCCGGCGCTCGGCCCGCGCGAGGGGCTGACGAACGGCCTCGTCGTCGTGTTCGGGATCGTCGTCCCGGTCGTGGTGCTGGTCGCGCTGTTCATCGTCGCGAACCTGGTCGTGATCAAGACGACGCAGGCGCCGGCCAAGGGCAGCACGCAGATGTCGATCGACGTCACCGGCAAGCAGTGGTTCTGGGTGGTCTCCTACGACGGCACGCCGGCGGTGACCGCCAACGAGATCCACATCCCCGTGCGTACGCGCGTGCGCATCAACGTGCGCTCCGGCGACGTGATCCACAGCTTCTGGGTGCCGGAGCTGAACCGCAAGATCGACACGATCAACGGGCAGACCAACAGCGAGCTGCTGTATGCGAGCCGGCCCGGCCGCTACCGCGGGCAGTGCGCGGAGTTCTGCGGCCTGCAGCACGCCCACATGGGCATGGTCGTCGTCGCCGAGCCGATGGCCAGGTTCAGGGCGTGGCTTGCGAACATGGCGAAGCCGGCGCCGGCCCCCGCCGGCGGCGCGGCGGCCCAGGGGCAGCGGCTCTTCATGGCGAACCAGTGCGCGAGCTGCCACCAGATCCGCGGCACGCAGGCGCAGGGGCAGATCGGACCGGATCTGACGCACCTCGCCAGCCGCAGCACGCTCGCCGCGCTGACGATCGCGAACACGCCGCGCGAGCTCGCCGCCTGGATCGCGAACCCGCAGGCGATCAAGCCCGGCAACAAGATGCCCGACCTCGGCCTGAGCCGCAGCCAGATCGCGGCGATCGTCAGCTACCTGGAGGGCCTGAAGTAGGCATGGCGGCGATCGCGACCCCGGGCCAGCGCCGCGTCGACCGCCTCGAGCGGATCTGGGAGGAGCGCCCGGGCGTCCTCGGCTGGCTGATGACGACCGATCACAAGCGGATCGGCCTGCTCTACCTCTTCACCTCGCTCGCGTTCTTCGCGGCGGGAGGGGTCGAGGCGCTGCTGATGCGCACGCAGCTGATCGGCCCCAACGGCACCACGCTGTCGCCCCACGCCTACAACGAGATGCTGACGATGCACGGGGTGACGATGATCTTCCTCTTCGTCATCCCGATCTCGACGGGCGCGTTCGGCAACTACCTGATCCCGTTGATGATCGGCGCGCGCGACATGGCGTTCCCGCGCGCGAACGCGCTCTCGTTCTGGCTCTTCCTCGGCTCGGGCCTGTTCATGTACACGGGCCTGGCGCTCGGCCAGGCGCCGGACGCCGGCTGGTTCGACTACGTGCCGCTGGCGAGCCGCGCGTACAGCCCCGACAAGGGCATCGACTTCTACACGCTCGGCCTGATCTTCAACGGCATCTCGAGCACCGTCGCGAGCGCGAACTTCATCGTCACGATCTTCAAGCTGCGCGCGCCCGGCATGTCGATCAACCGGATGCCGCTGTTCTGCTTCGCGTTCCTGGCCGTGTCGTTCGCGCTGATCTTCGCGCTGCCGTTCCTGACCTGCGACCTCGTCCTGCTGGAGCTCGACCGCCGCCTGGGGATGCACTTCTTCGACCCGTCGCACGGCGGCAACGTGCTGCTCTGGCAGCACCTGTTCTGGATCTTCGGCCACCCCGAGGTCTACATCATCATCCTGCCCGCGTTCGGCATCGCGACGTCGATCATCCCGACGTTCACGCGGCGCAGGATGGTGGCCTTCCCGCTGGTCGCGCTGGCCGAGATCCTCGTCGCCTTCATCGGCTTCGGCGTGTGGGCGCACCACATGTTCGCGGTCGGCCTGTCGACGACGACCGCGATCTACTTCGCCGCGGCCAGCATGATCGTCGTCATACCGAGCGGCATCCAGCTGTTCGCGTGGATCATGACGATCCTCACCGGGACGCCGATCTTCAAGACCCCGCTGCTCTGGATCATCGGCTTCATCGTGATGTTCCTGATCGGCGGGCTCTCGGGCGTGACGCTCGCGGCGATCCCGTTCGACCAGCAGGTGACGGACACCTACTACGTCGTCGCCCACTTCCACTACGTGATCTTCGGCGCGGCGGTGTTCCCGATCCTCGGCGGCCTCTTCTACTGGTTCCCGAAGGTCACGGGCCGGATGTACCACGAGAAGTGGGGGCAGACGAGCTTCTGGACGACGTTCCTCGGCTCGACGCTGACGTTCTTCCCGATGCACATCCTCGGCCTGATCGGGATGCCGCGGCGCGACTACACCTATCCCGCCCACATGGGCTGGACGGGCTACAACTTCCTGGAGACGATCGGCTCCTACATCCTCGCCGCCGGCCTCGTGATGGTCGTGGCGAACCTGCTCGTGAGCCTCGTCCGCGGCCGGGTCGTCGACAACGACCCGTTCGGCGGCGGCACGCTCGAGTGGGCCACCACCTCGCCGCCGCCGGAGTACAACTTCGCCGTCATCCCGAAGGTCACCAGTCCGTACCCGATGTGGGACCTGGACGACCGCGAGGAGGACGGCCGCAAGCTCGAGCAGGGGGTGCTGGTGCTCGAGCAGGGGCACGAGACGCCTGGCAGCACCGTGCTCGACGGCGACTGGGACGAGATCCTGCAGATGCCCTCGGACTCGCCCTATCCGATCCTGCTCGGCATCGCGACCGCGGCGATGTTCGCGATGCTGCTGCTCGCGCACTACGTGGTCGCGGGGATCTTCCTGGCGATCGGCGCGCTGGTGCTCGTGGGCTGGCACGGCACGGAGCCGCAGGAGTCCTAGGCGATGAGCGCGATCAGCCGCAGCATGGAGGCGACCTCCGCCCGCGCCGCCGGGATGGTCGCCCGCAACCGCATCGCGCTGCCCAACGGCGTCTGGGCGATGCTGATGCTGATCTGCACCGAGTCGATGCTGTTCGGCGGGCTGATCGGCTCCTACTTCTACCTCTCCTCGCAGAACGCGCACTGGCCGCCGCCGGGGATCGAGGCGCCGAGCGTCCCGCTGCCACTGGCGATCACGTGCGTGCTGCTGCTGAGCGCGATCCCGATGTTCCTGGCGGGCAAGGCCGCGCGGCAGGGACGACCCGGCCTGACCGGCGCGTTCGTGCTGTCGGCGTTCCTCGTGCAGGCGGGCTACCTGACGGTGCAGATCGTCCTCTTCCGCCACGACTACCTGAAGTTCACGCCGGTCGACGGCGGCTCCTACGGCTCGATCTACTTCACGATGCTGGCCGCCGACCACGCGCACGTGCTGATCGGCCTGTTCCTCGACGTGTGGCTGATGGCCCGCATCGCGATGGGCGGCCTCACGAACTACCGCGTGATCGCGACGCGCGCGATCTCCTGGTACTGGTACTTCGTCGTCCTGGTGACGCTGCTCGTCACCCTGACCCAGCTCTCGCCGTCGCTGTGAGCGTGCGGCTGCGCAACCCTGCTGCGCTGGCGTTCCTCGGCTGCTTCCTGGCGCCCGGCGGCTGGGCGATCCAGCACTGGGTCGGCTTCAGCGTCAACCAGGCGCGCTGCAACGGCCCCGGCCGCGCCGCGGCGCCCGTCGACGCGCTCACGCTCGCCGCCACCGTGCTGGCGTTCGTGCTCTCGGTGATCGGCCTGATGTCGGCGATCGCCGCCTACCAGGCGACGAAGGAGATCGAGGAGGACGGGCCGCCACCGGGCAGTCGCGTCCGCTTCATGGCGGTGGTCGGCATCGCGATCACGCCGCTGTTCATGTGCATCTTCCTGATGAGCGGGATCGGCACGTTCTTCCTCGACGTGTGCAGGCAGTCGTGAGGGCGCGGCCGCTCGTCGCGATCGCCGCGGCCGCACTGCTGGCGCCGGCGGCCGCGCACGCGCAGGTCGCCTCCGGCGTCGCGGTCCCGGGCCATGCGACGAACGCGCAGCTCGAGCAGCTCGGCGCCGAGCTGTACGCGGGCAACTGCGCGAGCTGCCACGGGGTGCGGGGCGAGGGCATCGCCAAGCCCCGGCCGGGCGCGGGCGACGTCGCCGGCCAGGGCCCGCCGCTGCGCGGCGTCGGCGAGCGCGCAGCCGACTTCTACCTGCGCACCGGCTACATGCCGTTGAACGGGCCCAAGGAGCAGCCCGAGCGCCGCCGCCACCCGATCTTCGACGACCGCGAGATCCGCGCGCTGGTCAAGTACGTCGGCTCGCTCGGCGGTGGCCCCGGGATACCGAGGCCGAACCCGGCGCGCGGGAACCTCTCGACGGGGCTCGAGCTCTTCACCGAGCACTGCGCGGGCTGTCACCAGGTGGTCGCTCAGGGCGGCTTCGTCACCGGCGCGCGCGTGCCCGACCTGACGAAGCCGCCGTTGAGCGCCACCGAGATCGCCGAGGCCGTGCGCACCGGCCCCTACCTGATGCCGGTCTTCTCGCCGAAGCAGATCCCGCCGAAGGAGCTCGACGACATCATCGCCTACGTCCAGTACGCGGCCCACCCGGCCGACCGCGGCGGATGGGGCATCGGGAACATCGGCCCGCTGCCCGAGGGCCTCGTGACCTGGTTCATCGCGGCGCTCGTGCTCGTGTTCGTCTGCATCGTGATCGGGGAGCGGCTGAAGTCATGAGAGGACTCGGACGGTGGCTGCTGGGGCTCGTCGTCGTCGCGCTCGGGTTCCTGCGCGACCGCGGGCCGGAGGGGCGCAAGCGGATCGTCGAGCCCGGCGAGTCCGCGCCCCGGGCCGAGCTGGTGGTGATCGCGCTGCTGCTGCTGGCGGCGCTGTTCGCGGTCGGCTTCATCGTCGTCTACGCGCTCGACCGGATCGGCAACCAGACGCAGCTGCTGGGCGTCACGCTCGGCGCCTGCCTGCTGCTGCTCGCGACCGCGCTGATCATCGTCGGCAAGCACCTCGTGGTCAGCGAGGAGGTCGAGCAGGAGTACCACGAGCAGAGCCCCGTGGAGCAGGAGCAGGTCGCGCAGATCGTGCGCGAGAGCGGCAGCCGCTTCACGCGCAAGCGCCTGATCAAGGGCGCCGCCGGGACCGCGGGCGTCGCGCTCGGCCTGGCCGCGGTGACGCCTGCGCTGACGCTCGGCCCGTTCCTCGACGTCGACCCGTTCTATTCCACGCCGTGGAAGCGCGGCCGCCGGCTCGTCGACAAGGACGGCAAGCCCTACCTCGCGTCGGACATCGAGCAGGAGACGTTCTACACGGCGTTCCCGCAGGGCGCCTCGCAGGACACGATGGGCGCGCCGCTCGTGCTCGTGCGGATGGATCCGCGAGCGCTGAAGCTGCCGAAGGGCCGGGAGGGCTGGGCGCCGCAGGGGATCCTCGCCTACTCGAAGATCTGCACGCACGCGGGCTGCGCGATCTCGCTCTACCGCAAGCCGACGTTCGCGCCGGTGCAGCCGCGCCCGTCGCTCGTGTGCCCGTGCCACTACTCGACGTTCGATCCGGCGACCGGCGGCAACGTGCTGTTCGGCCCCGCGGGGCGGCCGCTCCCGCAACTGCCGCTGATGATCGACGCGGCAGGGGTGCTGCGGGCCGCCGGCGACTTCTCCGGGCCGATCGGCCCGTCGTGGTGGGGCGTTCGCGAGGGGAAGGCGAACTAGCTTGGTCCGCCGCGTCGTCGCCTTCCTGGACCAGCGCAGCGGCTCCGCGCCGCTGCTGAAGAAGACGCTGCGCTACGCCTTCCCCGACCACTGGTCGTTCCTGCTCGGCGAGGTCGCGCTCTACGCCTTCATGGTGCTGATCGCGACGGGGATCTACCTGACGTTCTTCTTCGAGCCGTCGCTCGCGCACACCGTCTACCACGGCTCCTACGCGCCGCTGCGCGGCCAGAAGATGAGCCTGGCCTACAAGTCGGTCGTCGACATCTCGTTCAAGTACAAGGCCGGCCTGCTGATCCGCCAGACCCACCACTGGGCGGCGGACGTGTTCGTCGCCGCGATCGTGCTGCACGTCGTTCGCGTCTTCTTCACCGGCGCGTTCCGCAAGCCGCGCGAGCTGACGTGGACGATCGGGCTGCTGATGCTCTTCACGACGCTGCTCGAGGGCTACGCGGGCTACTCGATGGTGGACGACCTGCTCTCCGGCATGGGGCTCGCGATCGGCTACGCGGTCGCGCTCTCGATCCCGTTCGTCGGCGCCAACCTCGCGCAGCTGATCTGGGGGGCGCCGTATCCCGGCACGCACGCGTTCGAGGACCGGCTCTACATCGCGCACGTCTTCCTGCTGCCGATCCTGATCGGCACGCTGCTGGCGGTGCACCTCGCGCTCGTCGCCGCGCGCCATCACACGCAGTTCAAGAAGCGTGAGCGCCAGACCGAGAAGCGCCTGATCGGCGTGCCGGCGTTCCCGGGCCAGGCGCCGCGATCGCTCGGGCTGATGCTCGCGGTGGCGGCGGTGCTGTTCCTGATGGGCGGCCTGATCCAGATCAACCCGATCTGGCAGTGGGGTCCCTACGAGATCTACAAGTCCACCAACGGCGCGCAGCCCGACTGGTACCTCGGCTGGCTGATCGGCGCGCTGCGCCTGGTGCCGAGCTTCGACCTCGTGATCGACGGCTACACGCTCGTGCCGAACCCGTTCTGGGGCGGCGCGCTGTTCCCGCTGATCGTGCTCGGCACGCTGCTCGCGTGGCCGTGGGCGGAGCGGCGGATCACGAAGGACTACGCCTTCCACAACCTCGCCGACCGCCCGCGCGACGCGCCGCGGCGCACGGCGGCCGGAATGGCGTTCTTCACCTGGATCGTGCTGATCTTCGTCGCCGGCGGGGCGGACCGCATCTACGTCTTCTTCGGCCTCAGCTACACGGGCCAGATCTGGGTGTTCCGCGTGCTGATCTGGGTGCTGCCGGCGATCATGTACTTCGTCGTCAAGCGCTGGTGCATCAGCCTCCAGGAGGCCGAGAGGATCGAGCGCAGCCGGCACGAGGCCGAGGAGGAGGCGCAGCGCGCACAGAGCGCGAGCGTCCCCGCGTAGATAGCCTCGAGCGCGTGGATCCCCGTACCGTCGCCGACTCGCAGAGCGTCCTCGCCCACTGGATGGGCCCCACCGACGCGAACTCCGCCGGCTACGTGCACGGCGGGGTGGTGATGAAGCTCTGCGACGAGGTCGCGGGCCTCGCCGCGATCCGCCACTGCCGGCTGCGCGTCGTGACGGCCGCCGTCGACCGGATGACCTTCCTGCTGCCGATCCTCGTCGGCGAGCTCGTCACGCTGCGCGCGTCGGTGAACGCGGCCTGGCGGACGTCGATGGAGGTCGGCGTGCGCGTCGAGGCCGAGAGCCCGCGCCGTGGCGAGCTGCGCCACACGAACTCGGCCTACATCACGATGGTCGCGCTCGACGAGGACGGGCGCCCGGCGCCCGTGCCGCCGCTGCGCTGCGAGTCCCCGGAGGAGCTCCGCCGCGAGCAGGAGGCCCAGCTGCGGCGCGCCAACCGCCTCGCCGAGCGCGACCAGCTGCTGGCCGCGCGCGCCCTTTGAGACGATGTCGCCTCCGGCGACGGGGACCCACCTCCGGCTGCCACGTGGCAGCCTCCGGCACCTCTTTAGAGCCCGAGCGGGTGCCTGGCGCGGAAGCCGCGGCTCACGCGCGCCAGCGGGCGCCAGCGCGGGCCCTTGAGGCCGGAGGGGTCGCCGGCGGAGCTCGTGTCGAGGCGGATGCCGGCGATCGTCATGTAGGCGTGGCCGGGGTTGGTGTAGACCGTGATCCACTGCCCCTTGCCGCGCAGGCCCCAGCGCATGAAGTCCGAGGAGTCCAGCGGGGTCTTGACGAGGCTCGCGCCGTGCAGCGCGTAGGAGACCGTGCCGGAGCAGTCGTAGCCGGTGTCGGTGAAGTCGAGGCGGTGGCCACCGCCGAAGCGATACGGCAGCCCGACGATCTGGTTGGCGGCCCAGATCGCCTGCTGGACGGCGAGCGGAGCGTCCTGCGGCGCGTAGGCGATGCCGTCGACGACCTGCGCCACGTCGCCGGGGACGGTCGGCTGCCAGTCCGGCGCGCCGTACTGGGCGCCACCGCTTGCGCTCGGCTGCGGCTGCGGCGACGGGGAGGCCGGCGGCGGGTCCTGCGCGAGCGCTCCCGCCGGGAGCGCGAGCATCGTGGCCACCACGACCACGATCCACGTCCACCGGGTGCGTCCCCGCAAAACCTGACCTCTCTCCTCGGCCTGCGGGGTTAGCTGACGGGTTAGCGCAGAAAGAGCCAGCGCTTCCCACGGGATCACCGTGGAATTCACCCCAACGAACTTGGGTCCCCCGTCCCCCGGTTCCTCCGGGGGCTCGGCATTTCGCGCGGCAGCATATAGCAGCCCCCGTCGGAAAGGTGCGCTCGGCGTGCCTGACGGCCGGGTTGCATTCGCCGGCGCGTAGACGGAGAGTAGGCACGTCGACCCGGCGCCCGGTCGGGTCACGAATGAGGGAGGTCGGCATGGCCGATCGTGTCCTATTCATCAGCTGGCGCAGCCCCGTGCGCGGACGCGAGGAGCGCGGTCTGGAGGTCTTCAACGAGGCGATGGGCCTCTACGGTCGCCTCCAACAGGAGGGCAAGATCGAGGGCTTCGACGTCTCGCTCCTGACGCCGAGCGGCGCGATCGACGGCTACATCGCCCTGCACGGCACGGCGACGCAGCTCGCCGCGCTGCGCGAGGACGAGGAGTTCCAGCGGACGATGTACGACGCCTCGCTGATCGTCGAGGACCTGATGCTCGTCGACGGCTTCACGAACGAGGGCATCGCCGGGCAGTTGGCGCTGTACCAGGAGGCGGTCGCGAAGGTTCCGCAGCGGGCATAGACGCACGCTCATCGAGCCGGCCGCAACGGCCGATACAAAGTGTGGGACGTGCGGCGGCGGGGAACGCCACCGCACGACCCGCACCACCGTGGACGAGCGCCCGAGAGATCCGCTGCACCGCCTGATCGCCGCGATCGCGCGCCGCTCGGACGCCGAGGCGCACGCGCTCGCGAGCACGCTCGCGCAGCGCTGTTGGCCGGTGACGACGGCGGACCGGGACGAGCCGCTCGCGCGCGACTGGCTGCGGCGGTGGTCGCCGCGCAGCGCGCCGCTGCCGCCCCCGGCCTGCTCCTGCGCCCACGGGCGCTGCGCGGTCTGCAACTGAGCCGCGCGGCCCGGCGGGTATGGTCCGCCGCCGCAGATGCGCCGCACCGCCGCCGCACTCACCGCGCTCGTCCTGCTCGCCGGCTGCGGCGGCGGCTCGAAGGCGCCGCTCGGCCACCCGAAGATCGGCGCGAAGAGCAGCGACAAGGAGGCCGCGACAGAGCTCGGCTTCCCGTCCTTCGCGACGGCGAACACCACGCGCGTCGGCGGCGCCGACGCGACGGCCGACGCCGCCGCGGTCGCGCGCGCGGTCTATCCCGGCGGCTCGCCCGAGAGCCGCCCGCCCGCGGTGACGCTCGTCGATGCGAGCGACTGGCGCGCGGGCGTCGCGGCGAGCGTGCTGATGGCGCACCCCCTCGGCGCGCCCGTCCTGCTCTCCGACGGCGCGACGCTGCCGCCCGCGAGCGAGGACGCGCTGAACGCGCTCCAGCCCACCGGCGCGAAGGCCGCCGGCGGCGCGCAGGTGATCCGCATCGGCGCGGTCGCGACGCCGTCGGGCTACCGCACCGCGGAGATCGCCGGGCGCGGGCCGTTCGCGCTCGCGCATGCGATCGACGCGTACGTGGCGGCGGCGCACGGCTCGCCGAGCGGCAGCGTGCTCGTCGTCTCCTCGCAAGACCCGGAGTACGCGATGCCGGCAGCGGGCTGGGCGGCGAAGTCGGGCGACCCCGTGCTGTTCACGCTGCGCGACCGCCTGCCGGCCGAGACGCGCAGGGCGCTCGCCGCCCACGACGGGGCGAGGATCTACGTGCTCGGCCCGCCGAGCGCCGTGAGCGGCCGGGTCCTCACGTCGCTGCGCAAGCTCGGGCGCGTGACGCGGATCGCGGGCGGCACGCCGGTGACCAACGCGGTCGCATTCGCCCGTTTCGCCGACGGCGGCTTCGGCTGGGGCGTGACCGACCCCGGCCACGGCTTCGTCTTCGTCAACGGCGCGCGGACGATGGACGCGGTCGCCGCCGCGCCGCTGTCGGCGAGCGGCAGCTACGGGCCGCTGCTGCTGCTCGACAGCGCCACGCAGCTCGCGCAGCCGCTGCGCAACTACCTGCTCGACGTCCAGCCCGGCTACACGGCCGACCCGGTGCGCGGCGTCTACAACCACGGCTGGATCGTCGGCGACGCCGCGGCGATCTCGCTCGGCGCGCAGGCGCGCCTCGACGAGTTGCTGCGGATCGTTCCCGTATCGTCCCAGCAGAGCGGACCATGAGCGAGGCCGAGCACCCAGACCGCCGCGAGCGCGACGTGACCCTCGAGGACGTCCGTCAGCTGATGGGCGCCTCGACGCCGCACTTCGCGCTCCAGCTGCGCAACCGCATCGCGCGGCTGGTCCGCGGCCTGCCCGCCGATCACCCCGCGCGCCTGGAGGGCGAGCGCGAGATCGCGCGGCTGACCGCGCTCGGCTACAGCGGCGAGGTGCGTGGCGAGGGCGAGGAGAGCCTCCCGCCCCTGCCGTCGCTCAGCGAGCCCCCGGCGCAGACGCAGGGCGCGGGCGCCTCCCGCGGGGAGTAGATGGCCGCGGCCGTGCCGGCCGACGCGCTCGGGCGCGCGCTCGCGCTGCTGGACGAGGGCGTGCGCGACCACGCGGCCGACTTCTCGCACGGCTATCTCGACCTCCTCGGCGCCACAGCTCCCGAGTCCACCGGCGCGACGCAGGACCTGATGCTCACGCGCGCCGTGCCGTTCGTCTACGAGCGCTGGTGGCGGCCGGCGCTCGGCCGGATCGCGAAGGGCCTGACCGGGCCGCGCATGGGCCAGGAGCACCGCATCGCGCGACTGCTGCTGGCGCTCTCGCCCGGCGACGGCGTCCTCGACGTCGCCTGCGGCCCCGGCAACTTCACGCGCGAGTTCGCGCGCGTGATCGGGGCGGCGGGCCTGGCGGTCGGGATCGACGCGTCCGCCACGATGCTCCGCCGCGCGGTTCGGGACACCCCGGCCGGGGAGGTCGCCTACGTGCGCGGCGACGCGGTCGTCCTGCCGTTCCGCGACGCGAGCTTCGACGCTGTCTGCTGCTTCGCGGCGCTGCACCTCTTCGCCGAGCCGTTCGTCGCCCTCGACCACATGACGCGGGTGCTGACACCGGGCGGGCGGATCGCGATCCTCACGAGCTGCCGCACGCGCTCGGCGCCGGCGCGCGCGATCGACGGTCTCGTCGGCCGCCGGGGCGGCATGCGCATGTTCGAGCAGGAGGAGGTCGTCGACGCGCTGCGCGAGCGCGGCTTCACCGCGATCCGCCAGCGCATCGCCGGCCTCGCGCAATTCGTCGGCGCGCGTTTTCCGTCCTGAGGGTCGGGCAGGATCTCCGCCGATACGGGGTGCCGAAGGCGGCCACGTGGCCGGCCTGAGGCGGGTCCCCAGGTCGCCGAAGGCGACACGATGTCCGCGGAGAGCCCCCGTCCCCAGCTTCGGTATGGCACGGGGGCTCGTTCGCGCCCCGGGCGAGACCTAGACGCCGGCGAGGTCCGCGACGCGCTCGCGGTGGAAGCGCGAGGAGCCGTAGAGCGAGCGGTTCGCGCGGCCGCGCTTCAGCCACAGATGCAGGTCGTGCTCCCACGTGAAGCCGATCCCGCCGTGGACCTGGAGCGCCGCTGCGGGGACGCGCCAGCCGGCATCGCCCGCGTAGGCCTTCGCCATCGCGGCGGCGAGCGCGCCGCTGGAGGGCTCGTGGTCGAGCGCCCACGCCGCGTAGAGCACGGTCGAGCGCGCGCCCTCGGTCTCCAGCAGCATCTGCGCGCAGGTGTGCGAGACGGCCTGGTAGGCGCCGATCGGGCGACCGAACTGCTTGCGGTCCTTCGCGTACTCGACGGCCGTCTCCATCGCCCGCTGCGCGACGCCCACCGACTCGGCGGCGACGGCGACGGCGATCACGTCGTAGGCGCGCGCCACGGCGCCGGCGTCGGCGCCCGCGAGCTGGTGGCCCTCGGCGTTCTCGAGGTGCAGCGTGAAGAGCTTGCGCGAGGGGTCGAGCGCCTGTGCGGGCTCGATCGTGACACCCGGCCCGCCGGCCTCTACGAGGTAGTGACGGCCCTCGCTCGCCGCGACGACGAGCACGTCCGCGCCGCCTGCGTCCGGCACCGCGATCTTCGTGCCGGTCAGCGAGCCGCCCGTCGGCTCGAGCGGGTTCTCGCCGCCGTCGATGGTCGCGAGGGCGCCGCGCTTCTCGCCGCTCGCGAGCGCGCCGAGCCACTGCGCGCGCTGCTCGCCGTCGCCGGCCGCGGCGATCAGGAGCCCCGCGGCGATGCTCGAGAGCAGCGGCGAGGGCGCGAGCGCGTAGCCCATCTGCTCTTGCACGACCGCGAGCTCGACGACGCCGAGGCCCAGGCCGCCGTCCTGCTCGGGCACGACGAGCGCCGGCCAGCCGAGCTCGGCGATCTGCGCCCACTGCTCGTCGGTGAAGCCCCTGTCGTCCTCGAGCGCCAGGCGCCGGACCTCCTCGGCCTTGTAGCGGGCCGCGAGGAACTCCTTGGCGGTGCGCTGGATCGCGCGCTGGTCGTCGGTCAGGTCGAAGTTCATCAGCGCATCCGCGGCAGCCCGAGCACGCGCTCGGCGACGATGTTCCTGAGGATCTCGGTCGTGCCGCCCTCGATCGAGTTCGCCCGGGCGCGCAGGAAGCGGTAGGTCCACTTCTCGTCGTGCAGCAGCGCGCGCGGCCCGCGCAGGTCCAACGCCAGCTCGGTCAGCGCCTGGTTGACCTCCGCCCACTGCCACTTCCCGAGCGAGCCCTCGGGCCCCGGCACGCCGGTGCGCATGATCGCGCTCAGGCCGCGGTAGGCGTTCAGGCGCAGCACCTCGGACTCGATGTAGAGCTGCGCGAGGCGGTCGCGCACGACCGGGTCCGCGGACTGCCCGCTCTCGCGCGCCTCCTGCATCAGCTCGCGCAGCGCGAGCTTGACCTGGATCTGCAGGCCGAACGCGAGCGTCGCGCGCTCGTGCATCAGCGTCGTGATCGCGACGGCCCAGCCGTTGCCCTCGCCGCCGACGATGTTGGCGTCGGGGATCCGGGCCTCCTCGATGAAGAGCTCGTTGAACTCGGCCTCGCCGGTGATCTGGACGAGCGGGCGGATCTGCACCGCGTCCTGCTCCATGTCCATCAGGAAGTACGTGATGCCCTGGTGCTTCGGCGCGTCCGGGTCCGTCCGCGCGACGAGCATGCACCACTTCGCGTGGTGGGCGAGCGTGGTCCAGACCTTCTGCCCGGTCACGACCCACTCGTCGCCGTCGCGGACCGCGCGCGTCTTCAGCGAGGCCAGATCGGAGCCCGACTCGGGCTCGGAGAAGCCCTGGCACCAGATCTCCTCGGCGCTCAGGATCGGCTCGAGGTAGCGCTGCTTCTGCTCCTCGCTGCCGTGGGCGATCACGGTCGGGCCGCCCATCGCCAGGCCGAGCACGTTGGCGGCGCTCGGCGTCTGCGCGCGCACGACCTCCTCGTTGTAGATCGCCTGCTCCACGAGCGTCGCGCCGCGGCCGCCGTACTCCTTCGGCCACGAGACGCCGGCCCAGCCCGCCTCGTGCAGCCGCCGCTGCCAGTCGCGGCGGAACTCGAAGCCGGCGACGTCGCCCTCGGGCTCGGCGCCGGGGTGGTTGGACTCGAGCCATCCGCGCAGCTCGTCGCGGAAGGCCTCCTCCTGGGGCGAGAGCGTCAGGTCCACGAGGCGCGGGACTCTACCTGCGCGCCGGGGCCGCCGCGCCTCAGGCGGCGGGCGCGAGCGCCATGCGCGTACCGGCGCGCTTGGCGTCGTACATCGCGGCGTCGGCGGCGCGCAAGAGCGCCTCCGGGTGGGCGCCGCCGGCGCGCGCGATCGCGACGCCGAAGGATGCGTCGAGCGCCGAGCCCTGCCCGACCTCGAGCAGCCCCATGCCGTCCGCGATGCGGTCGATGACGCCGCGCGCCTGATCCTCGCCGCTCTCCTCGAGGATCAGCGCGAACTCGTCGCCGCCGAGGCGGAACGCCGCGTCCGAGCGGCGCAGCGTGCCGAGCAGCAGCTCGCCGATCGCCTCGAGCGCCTCGTCGCCGGCGTGATGGCCGTTGGCGTCGTTGAGCGCCTTGAAGCCGTTGATGTCGAAGACGATCAGCGCGAAGCCCTGCCCGTAGCGCGCGGCGCGGCTGACCTCCTCGGCCAGGCGGGCGGTGAACGCGCGGCGGTTGCCCAGGCGCGTCAGCGGGTCGTGGTCGGCCAGGAAGCGCATCTGCTCGAACTGCATCGCGGAGGAGACCGCGGTCGTCGCCTGGTTGGCGAACATCCGCAGCGCCTGCAGGCGGTCGCGCGACGGGACGAGCCGGTCGACCGGCTCGTCGACCCAGATCACGCCGATCAGCCCGCGCGTGCGGTCGTGCAGGGGGATCAGCAGCCAGTGGTGGTTCCAGGCGTGCGGCCCGCGGCCGTTCTGGGCGCTCTCGTACGCCGGGCGGTCGAGCCCCAGCCGCGTTCGGGCGTCCTCGCCCGGGATGAGGTAGCAGCCCTCGACCTCGAACCCCGGCTCGAGCAGCCGCTCGATCGTCATCAGCTGGCCGCCCTGCGTGCCCTCGATCTCGTCGACCGTCCAGCCGACGGCGGCCTTCGGCACCATGCGGCCCGAGGCGGCGTCCAGGAGCTCGACGGAGACGTTGGCGAAGCCGAGCGCCGAGCGTATGCCCTCGCACACGGACAGCAGCAGCGTCTCGAGCGCGCGGGTCTCGGTGAGGCGCACGGAGACGTGCAGCAGGCTCTCGAGCGCCGTGCGGTGGCGCGCGGCCTCGGCGGCCGCCTGGGCGTCCTGCACGGCCTGGGCGGCGTGCTCGGCGAGCGCGGAGAGCACCCGCAGGTCCTCCTCGCTCGGCCGGAGCCCGGAGACCGGCTCGTCGACCGACATGACCCCGAGCAGGTGGCCGTCGGCGTGGCGCAGGGGGACGAAGAGCGCGTCCTCGGGATGCCACGCGTCGGGATCGTCGCTGGGCTCGCGCGCAGGGACCCAGCTCAAGGTCTTGTCCTGCGACCAGTCGAACTGGTCCCAGGGCAGCAGGTAGCAGCCCTGGCGCTCGAACTTCGCGTCCATCAGCGGCTCCCACTCCTCCCACGTCCGCTCGTGGCCGAGCAGCGCGGCGCGGGCCTCCTCGCTGCCGTGCACGGTCTCGACGCGGAAGTCGTCCCAGGCGGGGCGGTACAGGCTGATCACGGCCACGCCGAACCCCATCGAGTCGCAGACCGCCGCGGCGATGGCGGGCAGCAGCGTCTCGAGGTCGGTCTCGGAGCGCACGAGACGCGTGACCTCGAGCAGGCCGGCGAGCCGGGCGACCGTGTCGATCGCCGGCTGGGCCTTGCTTTCAGGGGGCGGGGGGCCCGTGGTGGACATGCACTCCCTACATCGGAACCCGGTGAGCCGGCCTGTAGCCCGTCGTCAGGCGAGAACGGGCCCGGCCGGTGCCTGCTCATGATCTACCGTAGGGCGGACGTGAGCGCCGAAGCCCGCCCCGAACGCCCGGCCGGCATCGCCGGCTCGCCGCACGCGGGGCCGTTCCCGGTAGGGGCCTACGCGGCGAAGCTGCGCGACGAGCTGCGCAAGCGCGCCCGCGTGCAGCTCTTCGGCGAGGTCTGGAACGTGCGGGTCACGCGGATGCGCGTGTTCTTCGAGCTGCGCGACGCGGAGGGCGCGCTGCCCTGCGCGATGTGGCGCGACGCCTTCGACGCCCTGCGGCTGCCGGAGGGCGCGCTCGCAGACGGCGCGCAGGTGGTCGTCGCCGGCGGCCCGGACTACTACCCCGGCAGCCGCACGTCCTCCCCCTCGTTCTCCTTCGCGGTGACCGTGCTGCGCATCGCGGGCGAGGGCGACCTGCTCGCCCAGCTCGAGGCGCTGCGGCGCACCCTTGCGGCCGAGGGCCTGTTCGAGCCGCAGAAGCGCCTGCCGCGCCCGGCGCTGCCGCGGACGATCGGCGTCGTCACCGGCGAGACGGGCAAGGCCCGCGACGACGTGGTCGCGGGGCTGCGCCGCCGCGGCTGGGGCGGGCGCCTGGTGTGGGCCTTCGCGCCGGTGCAGGACCGCCGCGCGGCGCCGGCGATCGCGCGGGCGCTCCAGGACCTGGCGGCCGTCGAGGAGGTCGAGGTCGTCGTCGTCGCGCGCGGCGGCGGCTCGCTCGCCGACCTGTTCGCGTTCTGCGACGAGACGCTCTGCCGCACCGTGGCGCTGCTGCGCGTGCCGGTCGTCGCGAGCGTCGGCCACCACACCGACCGCACGCTGATCGACGACGTCGCCGCCGTGAGCTGCTCGAC
>DASTWP010000070.1:0-10797 GCA_035765835.1 Solirubrobacteraceae bacterium | reverse complement strand
GGTTCGTGGCGGTGCGCCTGCGCCACGGTTAGAGTCGCGCGGTCCGATGCGCCGCTGTCTGCTCGCCGCCCCGCTCGTGGCCGTGCTGCTCGCGGCCGTCCCGGCGCACGCCTCTGCGCCGTGGGTCGCGCAGTACGTCGTGGGCGTCGCCGGTGGGCAGCAGACGACGAGCTGGACGATCGACCACGCCGACGCCGGCGCCTGCGACGTCTCGCAGACCGGCTCCGGCACGGAGACCGCGGCGTTCCAGGCGGGCCAGGGCTCGCCGATGTTCGCGGCCGGCACCGGTACGGGCGCGCCGCGGCTCGGCCCGTCGTCCGACGTGCTGCTGCCCGCGACCGTCGACCGCGAGGCGCAGGTCGCCTACGGCGCCGACGACGGCGACGACGGCCCCGCCTTCTGCGCGATGCCGGTGGCGAGCGCGCCCGCGAACCCGGACTGCGGCCCGAAGGAGGCACAGGGCTTCGTCGACGTCACGCCGACCACGGGGCTCGGGCTCGACATCCAGCCCGGCCCGAGCCAGCTGAGCGGCGACGGCTCGCCGTACGCCTCGTGCGCCTTCCACGGCGTCGCGTTCCCCACGCTCGTGGAGCCGAGCTTCCAGCTCGCGGGCGCGAGCTTCGGGCCGAAGGCGCCGCCGAGCTTCGTCGCCGACGGCAGGGCCTCGCGCCCCGTGACCGACCCGGACACGAGCGGCACGAGCGCGATCGACCTCCAGCTCCGGTTCACGCGCGCGCTGGTCACCGGCTCCACGCGCCCCGGGCGGGGCGCGGGCAGCCTGGCGGTCAGGCGCGACGGCACGCTCAGCCTGCCGCTGCGCTGCCCGAAGGGCGGGCCCGCCTGCGCGGGGACGATGCAGCTCGGCACGGGCGAGCTGTCGGTCGGCATCGAGTCCTCGTTCCGTGCCGGCGCGAGCGCGTTCCCCGCGCCGGTCACCTCGGCCGAGCCGACCGTCGCGAGCAACCGCTTCAGGCTGAAGGCCGGCGCCGGCGGCCGCGTGCGCCTGCGGCTCGCGAGCGGGCGCAAGCTCGTCGCGCGCCTGTCGAGGATCGACGTCGACCTCGTCGAGTCCGTGAAGAAGGGCTCGAGCAGCCTGCGCTTCGTCATCGGCACCACGCACCTGCGCGCGCGGTGACCGAGGGCGAGCCGCTCGAGGGGATCGCGGCCGCCGACGAGCTGCTCGGGCGCCCGTTCCCGCTGCCGCAGGCGGGGCTGCCGCTCGTGCGCTGGGTCGAGATCTGCCGCTGCGGCAGCGGCGCCGAGGTCTGCTGGAACCTCGACGACACGCGGCCGGGGGCGCCGGGGCGCCTCGCGCTCTACGCGGGCCCCGAGCCGCCGCCGCGCCACGAGCTGCACGACGAGGCGCCGGCCGCCGCGCCCGAGCACGCGGGGCGCGCCTACGCGCACCGGTCCGCGCCGCTGCACGAGGCGCAGGACTCGCTGCGCCCCGTCCAGGAGCTCGAGTGGGCCGACGCCGGGCTGCACCTGCGCCTGACTGCGCAGGGGCCGTGGGAGCTCGAGGCCGTCCTGCGCATCGCGGACTCGATCATCTAGGGTCCGCGCGGTGAGCCTGTCGCGGCTTCACCGCAACGAGATCGCGGGCATGGCGGGGGCGATCCTGCTCGGGATCGGCGTCTTCCTGAACTGGTACACGACCGACTCCACGAGCCGGTTCTCGGAGATCCAGGGCCACCGCGGCTCGTTCAGCTGCTGGGA
Source organism: Solirubrobacteraceae bacterium (assembly GCA_035765835.1). GTDB lineage: Bacteria > Actinomycetota > Thermoleophilia > Solirubrobacterales > Solirubrobacteraceae > JAOPZW01. Next base: position 9,081 of record DASTWP010000070.1, on the reverse strand, counting down.
CGTGCATCCGATCCTGCGCTGGCTGCTGCTCGCCGCCACGATCGCCCCGTTCATCCTGGCCTGGATCATCGCGAGCGACATCCGCCTGTCGTGGGCGCGCGGCGAGATGACGATGGTCACCTCGGTCGCCGCGTTCGGCCTGATCGTCTACAACGGCCTCATCAGCCGGCCCGGCAACCTCGGCATCACGCTCGACATCGGCTGGTACCTGGCCCTGCTCGGCTCGATCGCGATGGTCGCGGCCGCCGCGCTGCGCAGCTCCGCCACGGAGCGCCCCCGCAAGCCCCCCGGAACGATCTAGAGGACATGAGCGCCGACGACGCCCAGCAGCAGCCCGACCGCCCCGACCGCAACCTCGCACTCGAGCTCGTGCGCGTGACCGAGGCCGCGGCGCTCGCCGCCGCGCGCATGATCGGCATGGGCGACAAGGAGGGCGCCGACCAGGCGGCGGTCGACGCGATGCGCCTCGTGCTCGGGACCGTGCACATGGACGGCGTCGTGGTGATCGGCGAGGGCGAGAAGGACGAGGCGCCGATGCTCTACAACGGGGAGCCGATCGGCGACGGCTCGCACCCGGAGGTCGACATCGCGGTCGACCCGCTCGAGGGCACGCGCCTGACCGCGCAGGGCCGCCCGAACGCGATCGCCGTGATCGCGCTCAGCGGGCGTGGGACGATGTTCAACCCCGGCCCGATCCTCTACATGGAGAAGATGGCGGGCGGCGCCGACATCGCCGACCTGCTCGACCTCGAGCGCCCGATCGCCGAGACGCTCGGCCTGATCGCCCAGCGGCGCACCTGCGACATCCGCGACATCATGGTCGTCGTCCTCGACCGCGAGCGCCACGAGGACGGCATCAGGGCGATCCGCGAGGCGGGCGCGCGCGTGCGCCTGATCACCGACGGCGACGTGGCCGCGTCGCTGCTCGCGGTCAGCGACCGCTCCCCGGTCACCCTGCTGTGGGGCATCGGCGGAACGCCAGAGGGTGTCATCTCGGCGGCCGCGATCAAGTCGATCGGCGGCGGGCTCGTCGGCCGGCTGTGGCCGCGCGACGACGGCGAGCGCCAAGCCGCGATCGAGCAGGGTTACGACCTCTCGCGCCAGCTCACGCAGGACGACCTCGTGCAGGGCGACGACTGCTTCTTCTCCGCCACCGGCGTCACCGACGGCGATGTGCTCGAGGGCGTGCGCTACCACGGCTCGACCGCCTCCACGGAGTCGATCGTGATGCGCTCGCGCACCGGCACCGTCCGCCGCGTCAAGGCGACGCACAACCGGGCGAAGATGCGCCGCTACATCGGCGAGCGCTACGGCTAGCGCGAGACCAGCTCGTCGGTGTTCGCGAAGCGGCCGACGCGCGACTCGGCGAGATCGAGCTTCGCGACCGAGCGCAGGAACCCGTACGTGACGAGCACGTGGATCCGCGACTGGGTCGCGGCGTAGAACCACTGGCTGAACGTCTTGGCGACGGAGGGATAGAAGTTGGCGACCTCGACCTCGAGGTGCAGGGCCGCAGAGCCGTCCTCGACCGTGGGGCTGCGCCGCGCGTCGATCTCGAGGTAGCCGTCGCCCCCGCGGCCGCGCCGGGCGACGAGCAGGCCGCGCTCGATCCGCCAGCGCACGATGCCCCGCTGCGCGTCCATCTCGTACTCGGGCGCGCGGAAGCGCAGCAGCACGAGCGGGCGCACGAGCAGCGAGACGTAGCGCTCCTCCTGGCTGTAGTGGACGCGGACGAGGCCGAGCGTCGCCTTGCTCAGGAAGGCCCAGTACGTGCGCGCGAGGCGCTCGAGGTGCATCGGCGTCCAGATCGCGTCGAGGTCGGCCGCCGGCAGCGTGACGTCCGCGGACTGGATCGAGCGCACCGCGCCGGTCGCGTGGTCGACGTGCGTGTCGTCGTGCAGGCGATGGACGCGCGCGCTGCCGATGCGGGTCGGGCGGCCGAGCAGCAGCTTCCCGAGGCGGGAGAGGACGGCGTACGCGGCGACGGCGACCCCCGCGGCGGCGGCGAACCACATGCGCGGCAGGCTACCCGCGGGCGTGCCCTGCCGACGGCGTCAGGCGCGGTCGTGGCACGCTCCCGCGCGTGGTCCTCGCCGCGTTTGCCACCTTCGCGGGCGCGGCGCTCCAGTCCGCGACCGGCTTCGGCTTCGCGCTGCTCTTGGCGCCGGCGCTGATCGCCGTGCTCGGCGCGCACGAGGCGGTCGGGACGGTGATCGTGCTGAGCATCGCGATGAACCTGCTCGTGCTCGCCGGCGAGCGGCGGCGGCCGGTCGTGCTGGCCGGGCCGCTCGGCGGCCTGCTCGCCGCCGCGCTGCCGGGGCTCGCCGCCGGCGCGCTGCTGCTCGCGGTGATCTCGCGCGCGGCGCTCCAGGTCGTGACCGGCGTCGCCGTGCTCGCGGCCGCCGCCGTGGCGGCGAGGCGGGGGAGGGCGCGCCGGCGCGCGGAGCCGCGCGGCACGACCGCCGCGGTCGGCCTGCTCACCGGCGCGCTCACGACCGCCACCGGCGTCAACGGCCCGCCGATCGTGCTGTGGCTGCAGCACCGCGCGCGCTCGACCGCCGAGATCCGCGACTCGCTCTCGGCGGCGTTCCTCGTGCTCAACGTGCTCGGCATCGCCGCGGTCGTGCTGCTCGGCGGCTCCGGCCGCGCGGTCGGATTCGTCGCGCTGGCGGTGCTCCTGCCGCTCGTGGCCCTCGGGCACGCGCTCGGCCGCCGCGTCTTCGTCCGCCTCGACCCGCGCCGCTTCCGCGCCGCCGGCCTCGTGCTCGTCGCGGCGGCCGGGCTGGCCTCGCTCGCCGGCGGCCTGGCGGGTCTGGCTTAGATCCGCTCGATCTCGACCTCCGCGCCCCGCTCCAGCGCTCCCTCGCCGCGCGGGACGATCGCGAGCGCGTCGGCGGCGAGCATCGAGGTGAGCTGGTGCGAGCCCTGCGGGCCGGTCAGGTGCGCCCAGCCCTCGTCGTCGACGCGCACGCGCAGGCACTCGTCGCGCTCGCGGCGGCGCTGGGCCCGGTCGGCGAGGCGCGCGCGGCTGCGCGCCGGCGCGGCCTGCGCGTCGCCCTCCAGCGCGTGAAGCGCGGGGCGCGCGAACAGGGCGAAGGTCACCATCGCCGAGACCGGATTGCCCGGAAGGCCGAACACCAGCCGCTCGCCCCGAGCGCCGAACCACGTCGGACCGCCGGGGCGCAGCGCGACGCGCCAGAAGACCTCCTCGACGCCGGAGGCGGCGAGCGCGTCCTTGACGTGGTCGTGCGGTCCGACCGAGACGCCCCCCGAGCAGATCAGCACGTCGGCCGTCTCGAGCGCGCGCGCCACGGCGTCGCGCGTGGCGCCCGCGTCGTCGCGCACGTGCTCGGAGAACGCGACCTCCGCGCCCGCGCGCGTGGCGAGCGCCGAGAGCGTCAGCAGGTTCGAGTCGTGGATCTGCCCCGGGCCGAGCGGGGCGCCCGGCTCGGCGAGCTCGTCGCCGGTCGCGAGGACCGCCACGCGCGGCCGGCGCGCGCAGCGGACCTCCGCGCGGCCCGCGCTCGCCGCGACGCCGACCTCGGCCGGCCCGAGGCGCGTGCCCGCGCGCAGCGCGACCTCGCCGGCGCGCAAGTCCTCGCCGGCGCGGCGCACGTTGCGTCCGGGTTCCACCTCGTCCTGGAGCAGGACCGAGTCGCCGCGGTCCTCGGCGAGCTCGAGCTGGAGCACGGCGTCGGCGCCCTCGGGCATCGCTGCGCCCGTCGAGATCCGCACCGCCTCGCCCTCGCCGACCGCGGCCTGCGCGGGCATGCCGGCGCGCGACTCGCCCACGATCCGCAGCGCGCGCCGCGACGGGCCCGAGCGCACCGCGAAGCCGTCCATCGCGCTGCCCGCGAACGGCGGGACATCGCCCGCGGCGAGGACGTCCTCGCTCAGCACCCGCCCGAGCGCTTCCGCGAGCGCCACGTCCTGCGCCGGCAGCGGCCGCGCCGTCGCCAGCACCCGCGCCCGCGCCTCGTCGATGCTCAGCGGCTCCGCCACGGGTCCATCATCGCGGCAACCGCCGCCAAGCGTCCTGGATCGTGGTCGCAGCACGACCACCAGGCAGGACGCTTCCCCGGGCGAGCGGCGCCGGCGTGCACGCCCCGTTGCAGCGCGCCGCCGCCGCCCCCATCCATCCGTCCGCGGCGGCGCTGCGACGCTGTGGCTCCGTCAGATCCCGGTGCGATGCTGCGGCCATGGGCGAGGGTCCCTTCGGCATGCGCAGGCCGCGCCCGGTGGCAGGGCTGCCCCTGGACGCCCTCGCAGACGGAGAGGCCCCCGCGAAGGCATGGCTGCTCGCGCTGATCGAGCGCGCGCCGCTGGCGGCCGCCGGCCAGGTCCCCGCCGCCGACCTCGCCCGCGAGGCGCCCGCGCTCTGCGCGGCGATGCTGCGCGCGCTCGAGTCCGACCAGGCGCTCGCGCGCCTGGAGCCCGGCGGCGACCTCGCCGGCCTCGCCGCGCGCGCCGGTGCGCTCGCGGGCGCGGGGGAGCCGGCGGGGGCGGCGGGTGCGGTGGGCGCGCTGCGGGTCGCGCTCTGGAACGCTCTGCACGACGAGCTGCGGCGGCCGGAGGCCGGGCTCGTGGCCGACCTCTCCGCGCGCCTTGCGCATGTCTGCGACGTCGTCGCGCACGCCACGCTCTCGGAGCCGCGGGAGATCACGGTGCAGCGCGGCCGCGCAGGCGCGCGCGGCGCCGAGCCGCCGAGCCTGCGGCCGGTCCCGGCGCCCGGCGAGCCGGACCCGCTGAGCGGCCTCGCCGACGAGCTGCTCTCGGCGCCTCCCGGCGCTACGCCCTGGCTCGCCGCCGTCGCCGGGCACCTCGAGCGCCGCGCGGCCGGTGGGCCGTCGTTCGCCGTGCTCGCCGTCGACGTCGACGACGCGGAGCGCCTACTGGCGGCCGACCGCGACGAGGAGGCCGTGCGCGCGCTCCAGTCCGCCGAGGCCGCCGTGCGCAGCGAGCTGCGGCCGGTCGACACCGCCGTCGTCGAGCGCCTCGGCCGCCTCTGGGTCGTCGCGCCGGAGCTGGGCGCCGCCGGCGCACGCGCGCTCGGCGAGCGGGTCGCGGCCGCCGTGGGCGGCGCGGCGACGCTCCAGGGCGCGCCGCTGCGCGCCTCGATCGGCCTCGCGGTCTGCCCGGACGACGGCACGGAGGCCGAGGCGCTGCTCGCGCACGCCGACGAGGGCGTGTTCGCGGCGCGCGCGTCCGGCGAGCCGCTGGCCTAGGAGGAGAAGCCGCCGGTCGGCGAACCGGGCGCGGGCGCCGTCAGCGGCGCGCCCGGCGACAGCCAGGCGACCGTCACGCGCTCGGTCTCGGCCATGCCGAGCGCCTTCGCGGCGGCGTACGTGAGGTCGTACTTCGCGTGGCCGGACCAGGGGCCGCGGTCGACCACCGGCACGATGATCGTCCTGCCCGCGTAGGCGATCTGGACGGGCGTGCCGCACGGCAGGCGCCGGTGCGCGACGCCGAGCAGCCGGTGGCTGAGCGTCTGCCCGCAGGCGGTGCGGTGCCCGTAGAGGCCCGGCCCGTACCAGGTCGCCAGCGCGCTGTGTGCGGCCGAGCTGCGGGCGGGCGCCGGCGACGCTGCGCCCGCCACGGCGGGCAGCGCGCATGCCGCGGCGCAGAGCACGGCGGACAGCCTCGCGATGTCGCTTCGGAAACCCATTCTCGTCTGCGGCCTACGAGGTGAGCTGGCGGGCTCGCGCCGACGAGCGGCGCTACGGATCAACCGGTCCGATTCGCCCCAGCGGCCCGCTTGTCTTCGCGGGTCGCAGTGGGTCCCCCGTCCTCGAGGCGCAGGGCGCCGGGAGGTTCGGCCGCCGGGCAGTCTACAGGCGCGGCAGCCGCGACAGCGCACCACGCAGCGCGCGGCCGCCGATCCCGAGCCCCAGCTCGGCCAGCTCGCCGACCGCGTGCACGGCGCTCGTGAGCACGTCGGCGCCCTGCTGGTCCTGCTCGGACGGCCGCGGCGTCGCGTAGCCGGCGGGCGGGACGTCGCGCTCCGGCGGGCGCGTCCGCGCAGCCCTCGGTCCCGCCTTGCGCGGCGCCGCCTTCCTGGGGGTGGCCTTCCTTGCCGGCGGCCGCTTCGCCGCAGGCTTCGCGGGCGCTGCGGGCGCGGCCGCCGCGACGACGTCGGCGGGGGTCGTGCGGGCCGCGCGCGCGCCGTCGCGGCGGGCGCTGCGGCGCTGCGGTCGCGTCGCCGGGAGGCCGCTCATGACGTCGCGGGAGGGGCGCTTGGCTGCGGGCATGCGCCGGATTCTTCCAGCCGGGGCTCAATGACAGTCGTCCAGACGCCGAAAGTTTGCAACGAACGTCGTCGTTGTACGTAAAGGAGCCAGGAGGAAGCGTGAAAACGGCCCCGCGGCGCTTTGCTTCCCTCAGGGAAGCGGGTACCCTGAGGCCCCTGAGTTCGAGCAGTAGAGTGGGGCGAGAAACGGCCCCGAACGCGGCTCGTACGCTCCTCCGAAGCAAGCAAACCCCGGCCCGGAACCGAACACACCAGGCGCGGCGAACGAACGGACGCAGATGTCAGTAGTTGAACTTCAGGAACTCGAAGAGGTCAAGGGCCTCCTCGCCAGGGGCCAGGCAGCCGGCGTGCTGACGTTCGCGGAGATCGCGACGGCCGTCGCCGAGCTGGACCTCGACGAGGCGGACGTCGAGGAGCTGCACGGCTTCCTCGAGAAGGCCGAGATCGAGCTGGTCGAGGACATCGACCCCGCGACCGCGGCCGCCAACCAGGTCGAGCGCGCGCCGGACAAGCGCGGCCGCCGCAAGGCGAAGACCACGCTCGACCTGCGGCCGGACATGACGACGGACTCGCTGCAGCTGTTCCTGAAGGACATCGGCAAGGTCCGCCTGCTCACCGCGCAGGAGGAGGTCGATCTCGCCAAGCGCATCGAGCGCGGCGACCTCGACGCCAAGCAGAAGATGGTCGAGTCGAACCTGCGCCTGGTCGTCTCGATCGCCAAGAACTACCGCAACCAGGGCCTGCCGTTCCTGGACCTGATCCAGGAGGGCACGCTCGGCCTCGTGCGCGCGGCGGAGAAGTTCGACTACCGCAAGGGCTTCAAGTTCTCGACCTACGCGACGTGGTGGATCCGCCAGGCGATCGCCCGCGCGCTCGCCGACAAGGCGCGCACGATCCGCATCCCCGTCCACGTCGTCGAGAAGCTCAACAAGATCGGCCGCGCCGAGCGCAAGCTCGTCACCGAGCTCGGGCGCGAGCCGACCGCGGACGAGATCGCCGAGGTCACCGGCATCGAGCCCGACGAGGTCGACTCGATCAAGCGCTCGGCGCAGGCCCCGGTCTCGCTCGAGAAGCCGGTCGGCGACGAGGAGGAGTCGGAGTTCGGCCAGTTCATCGCCGACGAGCGCGCGGAGTCGCCGTACGAGCGCGCCGCCGAGATCCTGACGAAGGAGGCGCTGCGCGAGGCGCTGGAGAACCTCTCCTACCGCGAGCGCCGCGTGCTGGAGCTGCGCTACGGGCTCGGCGGGGAGCACCCGCGCACGCTCGACGAGGTCGGCCGCACGTTCAACGTCACGCGCGAGCGAATCCGCCAGATCGAGAACCAGTCGCTGAAGAAGCTCCAGAGCCTCGCCGAGGCCCAGAAGCTTCGCGACGTGGCCTGACGCGGTAAGCCCCGCTCGGCGCACCGCAACAGCCGTCCAGCGGGCGGGCGAACCCCCTAAGGGTGCGCCCGCCGCAGGTCGATGGGGACCTCGATGCCTTTCGATCTGCACGCAGCCCTCCACCACCTGGTCGAGCACGACGGCTCCGACCTCCACCTCAAGGTCCCCTCGCCGCCGGTCGTCCGCGTCGACGGCTCGATGCGCCGGATCCCCGGCGGCGAGCCGCTCACGCAGGAGGACACGATCGCGGCCGTCAAGCAGATGCTGACGGACCCGGTCAAGCTCGAGGAGTTCGACCAGGAGCACGAGGTCGACTTCTCCTACGCGATCCAGGGCCTGGCCCGCTTCCGCGTCAACGCCTTCCACCAGCGCGGCTCGGTCTCGCTGGTGATGCGCGCGATCCCGCACTCGATCCGCACGATCGAGGACCTCGCGCTGCCGCCCGTCGTCCGCGAGCTCGCCGAGGAGGAGCGCGGCATCGTCCTGCTCACCGGCACGACCGGCTCGGGCAAGTCGACCACGCTCGCCGCGATGGTCGACCACATCAACTCCACCCGCGCGCGCCACATCGTCACGATCGAGGACCCGATCGAGTACCTGCACAAGGACAAGATGGCGCTGATCAACCAGCGTGAGGTCGGGATGGACACGCCGTCGTTCAAGAAGGCGCTGCGGCGCGTCCTGCGCCAGGACCCGGACGTCATCCTCATCGGCGAGATGCGCGACGAGGAGACGGTCCACACCGCGCTGAGCGCGGCCGAGACCGGCCACCTCGTGTTCTCGACGGTCCACACGGTCGACGCCGTCGAGACCGTCAACCGCCTGATCGACTTCTTCCCGCCGCACATGCACCAGCAGGTGCGCGCGATGATCGCCGGCACGCTGAAGGGCGCGATCTCCCAGCGCCTCGTGCCGGCCGCCGAGGGGCGCGGCCGCGTGCCGGCCTGCGAGGTGCTGCGGATGACCGGCCGCGTCCGGGACATGATCATGGACCCGCAGCAGACGGGCAAGCTCGCCGAGGTCATCGTCGAGGGCGGCTACTACGGGATGCAGAGCTTCGACCAGGCGCTGTTCGCGCACCTGAAGTCGGGGCGGGTCACGATGGAGCAGGCGCTCCAGGCCGCGACGAGCCCGCACGACTTCAAGCTGCTGGTGGCCGCCGACGGCAAGCGCGGCACCACGATGGAGGATCTCGAGGACGCGGAGGCGCGGAGGGTCGTCGCCGCGTAGCATCCGCGGCATGCAGCACTGGAGCCTGCGGGACCTCTCCGTCGAGCCGAGCCAGCCGCTCGTCATCGACTCCTCGCGCGGCGAGGCGCGATCCGTCGTCATCCACCTCCGTGCCGGCCAGGCGCTCTCGGACCATCAGGTCCACGAGCGCGCGCATGTCGTCGTCGTCGACGGGGAGGTGGATGTGTCGGCGGACGGTCAGTCGGTCAACGGCGGCCCCGG
>DASTWP010000069.1:0-23520 GCA_035765835.1 Solirubrobacteraceae bacterium | reverse complement strand
GCGCCGGCGCCGCGCCCGGGCCCAGCCGTCGATCGCCACGAGCCAGAGCGGCAGGAGCAGCGCAAAGGCAACCAGCCGGAACGCCCACCCCGGCAGCACCTTGCGCGCGGTGACGACCGAGCTCTGCGGGCCGCCCGCGATGTCCGGCCCGTTGTCGAGCGCGAACAGCGCGCGCAGCGCGCCGCGTCCGAACGCCTGCAGGCGCGGCGTGCTGACCGGCTCGCCGGCCGCCGGCCCACGCTCGCCCGCGACCGACAGCGCGACCGCCGGGAGCCCGCTGCGGGCCAGCTCGCCCTGCTCGGTCACGGTCGCCGGGAACGCCAGCTGCGAGAGCTGAGCGCGCGCGCTCGGGTCGCCGGGGTCGGCGCCCAGCTCGGTGTGCAGCGCCCCCTCGACCGTGCGCTGCAGGCGCAGCGGCGCGCTGCCGCCGCTGTTCGACCAGCCGATCACGAACGGGCGCCGCACGCGCGTGCCGGCCAGGTCCCCGAGCACGAGGACCGCGTCGACCGGCACGTCGAGCCGCCGCGCGAGGTCGGCGGCGCCGGCGGCCCCGCCGCTGCCGCCGCTGACCGACGCGAACGTGATCGTGCGCCGCAGGCGCCCGTCGGCGACCGCGTGCGCGATCTCGAGCATCGCGGCGGTGCCCGACAGCTCGGCCGCGGCGCCGCGGCCCGCAGCGTCACGATGGGCCACGACGACGAGCTGCGGAGCCGGCGCGCCGGCCTGCGTCGCCAGCACGGTCGTCAGGTCGCGCTCGCCGTCGATCGTCTCGCCCTCGAAGTGCACGGTGCGGACCTGGAAGGTCTTCGACATCGCCCGCAGCTGGCCGGCGATCGCCGCCGCGAGTGCCTCGTCGCCGGCGCTACCCGGCCGGCGGTCGGGGAAGCGCGCCACCCAGGCGTCCAGCTGCTTGCGCGCGTCCGCGCCGACGAACGCGTCGGGCGCGAGCGTCGTGCCGATCGGGTGCGGGCGGTTCTCGAGCGAGAAGGCCGCCACGACGATCGCCAGCACCACCGGCAGCAGCGCCGCCCGGTAGATCCGCGCGTCGAGCATGGATCGGACCAATCTAGACGTCCTAGAGTTGGCATGAGGAGAACCGTGGACCGGCCCCCGCGCATCCTGCTGGTTGACGACGAGCAGAGCATCCAGACGCTGCTCTCGTTCCCGCTGCGCAAGGACGGCTACGACGTCGTCCAGGCCGCCGACGGCCGCGAGGCGCTCGCGCGCTTCGGCGAGGGCACGTTCGACCTCGTCGTGCTCGACGTGATGATGCCGCGCGTCGACGGCCTCGAGGTGTGCAGGCGGCTGCGCGCCAAGAGCACCGTGCCGATCATCATGCTCACGGCCAAGGCCGAGGAGATCGACAAGGTGCTCGGCCTCGAGCTCGGCGCCGACGACTACATCACCAAGCCGTTCTCGGTCCGCGAGTTCCGCAGCCGCGTGAAGGCCGCGCTGCGGCGCGCGGGCATGAGCCGCACCGAGGCGATCGACGACGAGGAGCCGCTCGAGGTGCACGAGCTGCGGATCGACTTCGCCAAGCGCATGGTGCGCGTGCGCAGCGAGGACGTGCAGACGACGTTCGTGGAGTTCGAGATCCTGCGCGCGCTGGCGTGCAATCCCGGCCGCGTCTACACGCGCGACATGCTGCTCACGCGCATCTGGGGGGACAGCGCCTACCGCGACCCGCGCACGATCGACGTGCACATCCGCCACCTGCGCGAGAAGGTCGAGCGCGACGCGAAGGACCCCGAGTACCTCTTCACCGTCCGCGGCGTGGGCTATCGCTTCCGCGACACGGACGACGCTGCATAGTGGCCCGCTAGTTGCGCTCCCTGACCAACCGCCTCGCGCTGCTGTTCGCGGGCATCACGCTGCTCGCCGTGGCCGCCGTCTACGTCGGCGTGGTGCCGAGCCTGCGCGGCGACCTGCAGCGAAAGCGCCTGGACTACCTCCAGCGGCAGGCTGTCGAGTACAGCGGCGGCATCCGCCAGGCGCTCGCGACGGGCGCGCCGCCCGCCGTGGTCGAGCACGCCGTGCGCCAGGCGGCCGACGCCGCCACCGCGCGCGTGACGCTGTTCGCGATCCAGCCCGCGGCCGGCGCCAGCCGGCTCGTGCAGCGCGCGGACTCCGCGATGGCGGGCACGCGCGGCGACCTCCAGTTCCCGGTCGCGCAGGACGCCGCGAGCACCGGGCGCCCGCAGACCGCCACCGAGGCGGGCACGGACGCGCGCATCGCCGAGGCGGCCGAGCCGGTCGCGGGCAACGTCGTCGTCTACTCCGCCCCGCTCGAGGACGTGGGCTCCAGCGTCGGCCTGATCCGCCGGCGGATCCTCGTCGCCGGCGCGGTCGCCCTGATGCTCGCGATCGCGGGCGGCTATCTCGTCGCGCTGGCGCTGAGCCGTCGCGTCAAGCGCCTCGAGCGGGTCGCCGGGCGCGTGGCCGCGGGCGACTTCTCGGCGCGCTTCCCGGTCGACTCCCGGGACGAGCTCGGGCAGCTCGCGCTCGCGCTCGACGACATGCAGCGCCAGCTCTCCGAGCTCGACGACGCGCGCAAGCGCTTCATCGCGACCGCCTCGCACGAGCTGCGCACGCCGATCTTCTCGCTCGGCGGCTTCGTCGAGCTGCTCCAGGACGAGGAGCTCAGCGACGAGGAGCGCGACCAGTTCCTGCGCCAGCTGCGCGACCAGGTCGACCGCCTGCAGAAGCTCTCGGTCGACCTCCTCGACCTCTCGCGCCTGGAGGCCGGCTCGCTCGAGCTGCGCCCCGAGGAGACCGACATCGGCGACCTCGCGCGGGCGGTCGCGGACGAGTTCACGCCCGCGCTGGCCGCGCACGAGGCCCATCTCGAGCTGCGCCTGCAGGGCAAGCCCGTGCGGGCGGTCTGCGATCCTGGGCGCGTGGCCCAGATCATGCGGATCCTGATCGACAACGCGCTGACGCACACGCCCGCGGGTACCGACGTGGTCGTGGCGGCCTCGCAGCGCGACGATCGCGTGCGGCTCTCGGTGACGGACTACGGCGAGGGCATCCGCCGCGGCGCGGTGGGCCGCATCTTCGAGCCCTTCTTCACCGCCGACGACGCGCAGGGATCCGGACTCGGCCTCGCGATCGCGCACGAGCTGGCGACGCGCATGCGCGGCGACCTGGCCGTCGAGAGCGTGCCGGGCCGCACGACCTTCGCGCTGGAGCTCCCGGCGTGAGCCGGCGCGCGCTGCTCGCGTCCGCCGTGCTCGCCGCGGTGCTCGCGGGCTGTGGCGGCTCGTCCTCCTCGAACGGCGGCGGGCGCACCACGACGGTCGAGCGCACGAAGGTCGAGGTCGTCCAGAACAGCGCGGCGGCGCGGTCCTCTGGATTCGACCCGGCGGCGGTCTACTCGCGCGTGAGCCCCGGCGTCGTGACGATCATCTCGACCGGTGTCGGCGGGCCGGGCGGCGGCGAGGCGCTCGGATCGGGCTTCGTCATCTCCGGCTCCGGCGAGGTCGCGACGAACGCGCACGTCGTCACCGAGGGCCAGGGCGCGGACATCCACAAGGCCGGCCAGGTCTACGTCAGCTTCGCCGACGGCAATCAGGTGCCGGCGAAGATCGTCGGCTTCGATCCGTTCGCCGACGTCGCGCTGCTGCGCGTCGACCCCGCCGGTCTGACGCTGCGGCCACTGACGCTCGGCTCCGACGAGCACCTCACGGTCGGCGCGCCGGTGGCCGCGATCGGCAGCCCGTTCGGCGAGGAGCAGTCCCTCTCGGTCGGGATCATCTCGGCGACCGGTCGCTCGATCGACTCGCTGACGGGCTTCCAGACGACCGGCGCGATCCAGACCGACGCGGCGATCAACCACGGCAACTCCGGCGGGCCGCTGCTGGACGCGCACGGGCGCGTGCTCGGCATCAACTCGCAGATCCAGACCTCCAGCGGCGACGGCAGCGGGGTCGGCTTCGCGGTGCCGATCGACACGGTCAAGCGCTCGCTCGCGCAGATCCGCAGGACCGGGCACGTGCGCTACGCGTTCCTCGGCGTGACGACCAGCAGCGTCTACCCGCAGCTCGCGCGCCGCTTCGACCTCGGCACCGACCACGGCGCGTGGATCCAGCAGGTGACGCCGGGCGGCCCGGCGGACAAGGCCGGCCTGCGCGCCGGGTCCGGGGCGCAGCGCTTCCAGGCCCAGGGCTACCGCGTCGGCGGCGACATCGTCGTGACCTCGGGCGGGACGCCGATCCGCCAGGACAGCGACCTGGCGATCTCGCTGCTGCGCTATCTGCCCGGCCAGCAGGTCACGCTCGAGATCGTGCGCGACCGCAAGCAGCGCCAGGTGAAGGTCACGCTCGGCGAGCGGCCGCTCGGCTCGCCGCAGTAGTAGGCGTGGCGCGGCGGCGGCAGGGTCCCTGCCTATAGTGCGCGCGTGCTCCAGCCAGTCGCCGTCGGCTCCAAGACGCTCGCCGACTACACCCACATCGTCGGGCGCGACCTGATCGACGAGATCCGCGCCCTGGCCGAGCCGCTGAAGGGCCGGCGCGTCGTGCACGTCTCGGCGACGGCGTTCGGCGGCGGCGTCAGCGAGATCCTCTACACGCTCGTCCCGCTGATGACCGACGTCGGCCTGGAGTGCGAGTGGCAGGTCATCTACGGCCGCGAGGAGTTCTTCAACGCGACCAAGCTGATGCACAACGCGCTCCAGGGCGCGCCCGAGGACCTGACCGACGAGCAGTGGGAGACCTGGCACCGCTACAACGAGATGAACGCGCGCGAGCTCGTCGGCGGCTGGGACGTGTGCCTCGTGCACGACCCGCAGCCGGCGGCGCTGTTCTCGCTCGTGCCGGAGAAGGCGCAGGGCTGGCTGTGGCGCTGCCACATCGACCTCTCCACGCCGAACCCGGACACGCTCGGCAAGCTGATGCCGTTCCTGCGCAAGTACCCGCAGACGCTCTTCCACGTCGCGGACTACGCGCCCCCGGGCCTCGACGGGCACGTGAACATCGTGCCGCCGGCGATCGACCCGCTGACGCCGAAGAACATGGCGCTCTCGCCCGAGGACGCCTCCTACGTCTGCCAGCAGTTCGGCATCGACATCGACCGGCCGCTGATGACGCAGGTCTCGCGCTTCGACCCGTGGAAGGACCCGCTCGGCGTGATCGACGCCTACCGCGAGGTCAAGGAGCGCATCCCGGACGTGCAGCTCGCGCTCGTCGGCTCGATGGCGAGCGACGACCCCGAGGGCTGGGACTTCTTCAACGCCACGATCGCGCACGCGGACGGCGACCCCGACATCCACATCCTCAACAACTTCAACAACGTCGGCGCGATCGAGGTCAACGCCTTCCAGTCGCAGTCCGACGTGCTGATCCAGAAGTCCACGCGCGAGGGCTTCGGCCTGACCGTGACGGAGGCGATCTGGAAGGCGCGGCCGTTCATCGGCGGCAACGTCGGCGGCATCCCGCTCCAGGTGGAGGACGGCGTCAGCGGGTATCTCGTGGACAGCGTGGACGCCTGCGCCGCACGGACGATCGAGATCCTCGAAGACCCCGCACTCGGGAAGTCGCTCGGCCGCGCCGGCAAGGAGCATGTGCGCAAGCACTTCCTGACGCCGCGCTACCTGCGCGACTACCTGCGGATCTTCACCGAGCTGCTGGAGCGCTGATGGCGGCCGGGACCGCGCCCCTCGTCCTCGTCTCGAACCGCGGCCCTGTCACCTACGAGGACGACGGCACGGTCCGGCGCGGGACGGGCGGCCTGGTCACGGCGCTGACGGGCCTCGCCTCGCACCGCGACGCGGTCTGGATCGCGAGCGCGCTGAGCGAGGGCGACGTGCGGCGCGCCGAGGAGGCCGGGGGGCGGCCGTTCCCGGTGCGCTCGCCGACGGGCGGCGAGTACCTCGTGCGGCTCGTCGCGTCGGACCCCGACGCCTACGACCGCTTCTACAACATCTTCGCCAACCCGATGCTGTGGTTCATCCAGCACTACCTCTGGGACCTCTCGAACGCGCCGGACGTGCGGCGCAACGAGGTCGAGGCGTTCGAGTACGGCTACAACGTCGTCAACGAGGACCTCGCGCTGGCGGTGATCGAGGAGATCGCGGACGCCGAGGATCCGGTCGTGATGGTGCACGACTACCACCTCTACACGCTGCCGGCGCTCGTGCGCCGCGCGCGGCCGGATGCCTTCCTGCATCACTTCGTGCACATCCCGTGGACGCAGTCGGACGCCTGGCGCGTGCTGCCGGGGCGCATCCGCGAGGAGATCTATACGGGCCTGCTCGCGAACGACATCATCGGCTTCCACACCGCGTCCTACCGGCGCAACTTCCTGCAGTGCTGCCGCGACCTGATGGACATCGAGGTCGACTTCGGCGCGGGCATCGTGCACTACGAGGGGCGCGACGTGTGGGTGCGCAACTACCCGCTGCCGATCGACGCCGCCGCGACGCGCGCGGTGGCCGCGTCCGAGCGCACGCGTGCGTTCGAGCAGGAGCTGCTGCGGCGCCGGCGCGAGTTCCTGATCCTGCGCGTCGACCGCGCGGACCTCTCGAAGAACGTCCTGCGCGGGTTCAGCGCGTTCGACCTGTTCCTCGAGCAGCACCCCGAGTTCGCCGAGCGCGTGACGTTCATGGCGCAGCTGATGCCCTCGCGGACGGACGTGCCCGAGTACGCCGAGTACCTCGAGCGGATCGAGGCCCTCGTCGCGGTCGTCAACCACCGGCACGGCACGCCGGACTGGATGCCGATCCAGCTCAAGCTCCGCGACGACCTCGAGGAGGCGGTCGCCGCCTACAAGCACTACGACGTGCTGCTCGTCAACGCGATGTTCGACGGCATGAACCTCGTCGCGAAGGAGGGCCCGCTCGTCAACGAGCGCAACGGCGTCAGCGTGCTGAGCGAGAACACAGGCGCGCACGAGGAGCTCGGCGAGTACGCGCTGTCGGTGAACCCCTTCGACATCCAGGAGCTCGCCGACTCGATCCACGCCGCCCTGACGATGGAGGAGGGCGAGCGCCGGCGCCGCATGGAGGGGCTCACGCGCACGGTCACCGCCCGCAACCCCGGCGACTGGATCGACGAGCAGCTCGCCGACATCCGCAAGAAGGAGCGCGCGAAGGCGTCCGGCTGAGCAAGCGTCCTGACTCGTGGTCGCAGGACGACCACGATCCAGGACGCTTCCCTCAGGGAGCGCCGAACTCCTCGGCGGCCGGGTCGGCGGGCGAAGCCACGACGGCCGCGCGCGGAGCGATCGCGGCACGCGGAGCCACGGCGCCCACCGGAGCCACCGGCGCCGGAGCGGCCACCCTCCTCAGCCGCCGCCGGGGCGCCCGCCGATGGCGCGGCGCATGAGCCTGCCGCCGCCGGACCCGCCGCGGGGCGTGAGCCCGCACGCGCGGTGCGGCCACCCCCACCGGCGCCTCGGGGCCGGCCACCGCAGGCGCCCCCGCCACCACCGGCCGCGCACCCGCCGCGGGCAACGCCGGCGGCTCGGAGCGCATCCGCGGCCACAGCGCGATCAGCGCCACGGCCGCCACCGGCAGCAGCAGCTTCGCGACGTTCCCCCAGCGCACGCGGCGCAGCAGCTCGGCGGTCGTCATGCCTCCAGTAGGGCCCAGGCCGCGGGATTCGCCCCCTGCTATCGTGCGCCGCCGCTCATGGCCGCCTCCGCGCCGATCTACGACCTCATGCTCCTGCTCGACCCCGCCGCGACGGACGAGCAGCGCCGCAAGGTGCTCGCGGACGTCGAGGCGCTCGTCAAGCGCGAGGGCGAGGTCATCGGCACGCACGACTGGGGCCAGCGCCAGACGGCCTACGAGATCGACCGCCGCCCGGAGGCCGAGTACCACCTGCTGCAGATGCACGCCGCGCCGCCGCTGCTGGAGACGCTGCAGCGCACGCTGCGCATCACCGACGGCGTCCTGCGCTTCCGCATCATCAAGCTCGCGCCCGGCACGCCGGGCCCGCCGGAGCCGCCCGCCGCGGGCTCCCACGTCCCGGCCCCCGAGGCCGAGACGCACGCGGTCTGACGTCAGCTGCGGCGCCTTCGCGCCGACCCAGTGACAAAAGTGCGGAAGGAGCGGCGTGAAGCCGGGTGCCGCCCGGACCCGCCTCTAGACTCGCCGCACATCTTCGACGAGCAAGTTCGCCCCCGAAAGGAGCTTCCCGCATGGCGGGCACGAACATCAACCGGGTGATCATCACGGGCAACCTCACCAGCGACCCCGAGCTGCGCTCGCTGCCCAGCGGGACGTCCGTGTGCAAGCTGCGCGTGGCGGTCAACACGCGCAAGAAGGACGGCTCGACGGGCGAGTGGGTCGAGAAGCCCAACTACTTCGACGTCACCGTCTGGGGCGCACAGGGCGAGAACTGCGCCCGTTACCTCTCCAAGGGCCGCGGCGTGGCCGTGGACGGGCGCCTGGAGTGGCGCGAGTGGCAGACCGACGAGGGCCAGAAGCGCCAGGCGATCGACATCATCGCCGACTCGGTGCAGTTCCTCGGCGGCGGCCGCGACGACAACGGCAGTGGCCAGGGCGGCTTCACGCCGCGCTCGGACATCCCGGTCGACACCAACGACTTCGCCGCCGCTCCGGCCGGCGCGCCCTCGCAGGCGCCCGTGGCCGCGGGCGACGACGACATCCCCTTCTAGGCCTCGCACGTGGGAAGACCCGGCTGCGGCGCCCGCGACGAGCACTCGCGGGCGCCCCGGCCGGTCGTTCCGCGCTCCGCGGCGCGCCGCGGAGCCGGGTCTGCGGACGCCGGCCCGCGATCGCCGTCGCGAAGCTGCCACAATGGGGGCTCGCGCGCCGACCGGCGCGCGCTTTCTGTGACGTAGACCCGAGGACTCTTTCCAAGTGGCGAAGCAGCGCAATCGCAAGCCCGCGCGTCGGCGCGACAAGAAGGGCGGCCCCGGCAGCGGCCGGCGCAAGCCCTGCCTGTTCTGCAAGGACAAGGTGGAGCAGGTCGACTACAAGGACGTGCCGACGCTGCGCAAGTTCATCTCCGAGCGCGGCAAGATCCGCTCGCGCCGCATCACGGGCGCGTGCCGCCGCCACCAGAGCCAGGTCGCCACGGCGGTCAAGCGCGCGCGTGAGCTCGCGCTGCTGCCGTACGTGGCGGACGTCGCCGGCGACGGCCGCCCCGAGCGCGGCGGCCGGGACCGCGATCGCGACCGGGACCGGTAGCCCGATGCCCGAGGCGATCCTGCTCCAGGACGTCGAGGCCCTGGGCGAGAAGGGCACCGTCGTCGAGGTCTCGAAGGGCTACCTGCGCAACTACCTGCTGCCGCGCAAGCTCGCGCAGCCTGCGACGAAGGGCGCCGTCAACGCCGCGAAGGCGCGGATGGAGGCCGAGGAGCGCGCCGCCGCGGACGCCGAGCGCCGCTCGCAGGAGTACGCCGAGCTGCTCAACAAGACCGTCCTGACGATCGCCCAGCAGGCGGGCGAGGACGGCCGCCTGTTCGGCTCGGTGACCAACCAGGACATCGCCGACGCGATCCAGGAGGCCCGCGGCCTGAGCGTCGACAGGCGCAAGGTGCACCTCGAGGAGCCGATCCGCCACGTCGGCACCTACATGGTCGTCGTCGAGCTCGCCGACGGCGTGATGGCGAGCGTCAAGACGATCGTCAGCGAAGCCTGACGCGCCGCGCACCGCGCCGGTAGGACTCTGCCGCAGATTGCGGCAAGTCCTCGTGCGCTCCGCCGGAGCCCACGCTAGCGTCGAGGCAAGACGATGAGCACCGCCTCGCACGCCCCGCACACGAACGGATTCGACGCGGGCCCCACGCCCGGGGCGGTGCCGGCCGCCGCCGTCCCGCCGCACTCGATCGAGGCCGAGCAGGGCGTCCTCGGCGCGGTCTTGCTCTCCGATCGCACGCACTACGCGTTCATCATCGAGGAGAACCTCCACCCCGAGGACTTCTACCGCGAGCGCCACCGCCTGATCTACGAGTCGATGCTCGCCCTCTACGAGGCGAGCGAGCCGATCGACGTCGTCACGCTCAAGGAGCACCTGCGCTCGCGCGGCGTGCTCGACCAGGCCGGCGGCGAGGCCGAGATCGACGCCCTGCCTGCCGCCGCCCCCGCGGTCGGCAACCTGCGCCGCTACGGCGAGATCGTCAAGGAGCGCGCGCTGCTGCGCCGCATCCTCCACGCGACCTACACGATCCAGGCCAGCGTGCACAATCACGAGGCGCCGCCGCGCGAGCTCGTGGAGCTCGCCGAGCGCGCGATGCTCGAGGTCGCCCACGACGACCGCCAGAAGGACTTCCGCAACGTCGGCGACGTCCTGCACCAGGAGATCCACCGCTGGCAGGAGATCGCGCGCGAGGACCGCTCGATCACCGGCACGCCGTCCGGCTTCGTCGATCTGGACGCGATCACCGGCGGCTTCCAGCCGGGCAACCTGATCATCATCGCCGCGCGCCCGTCGATGGGGAAGAGCAGCCTCGTCACGAACATCGCCGAGAACGTCGCGCTGCACAAGGACGAGCCGCGCGCGGTGGCGCTGTTCTCGCTCGAGATGTCCGAGGTCGAGCTGGCGCAGCGCTTCGTCGCCTCGCAGGCGATGATCAAGGGCGACGACCTGCGCAAGGGCCGCCTGAAGTCCGACGCGCACTGGAAGCGCGTGCTAGAGACCGCGAAGCAGTTCGACGCGGCGCCGCTCTACGTGGACGACTCCTCGGACATCGGCATCCTCGACATTCGCGCCAAGGCGCGCCGCCTGCACCAGCAGCACCCCGGCGGCCTCGGGCTGATCGTCGTCGACTACCTGCAGCTGATGCGCGCCGACGCCCGCGTCGAGAGCCGCGTGCAGCAGGTCGGCGAGATGAGCCGCGGCCTGAAGATCCTGGCGCGCGAGCTGCACGTCCCGGTGATCGCGCTCTCGCAGCTCTCGCGCGGCGTCGAGTCCCGCACCGACAAGCGCCCGATGCTCTCCGACCTGCGCGAGTCCGGCCAGATCGAGCAGGACGCCGACCTCGTGATCTTCATCTACCGCGACGAGTACTACAACAAGGACGAGTCCGAGGACCCGGGCGTCACCGAGCTGCTGATCGCCAAGCACCGCAACGGCGGGCTCGGCGAGGTCAGGCTGACCTTCCAGAGCGAGTACCCGCGCTTTCGGACGATCCTGCGCGAGGCCGCGTGAGACCCCACGGCGGGTCCCCCCACAACAACGCGGCGCGCCCTGCGGGGCAGGCGCCGGGGAGCGCGAGCGCCTGCCCGTTCGGCCTCTGCGACGGCAGCGGCTTCATCGACGACGAGGAGCTGCGGGCGGTGCGCGCGTGCCGCTGCCGCGACCAGCTCGTCGCGCGCGGGCGCGCGCGCAGCCTCTCCGCGGTGATCCCGCGCAAGTACCGCGGCGTCTCCTTCGACCGGCCGCCGGTCTCGACGATCCACGAGCCGCTCGTGCGGCCCGTGCGCCAGTTCGTCCGCCACCTCGACGACCGCCTGGCGGCCGGCCGCGGCCTGTGGTTCGAGGGCAGCGTCGGGACGGGCAAGACGACGCTCGCCATGCTCGTGTCGAAATCGGCGATCGAGGCGGGGCGCACGGTCGCGATCTACTCGCTGCCGCGGCTGCTCGCCGAGATCCGCCAGACCTTCGAGAGCGGCGTGCCGGGCGCCTACGTCGACTTCCTGGCGCGCCTGGAGGACGTCGACCTGCTCCACGTGGACGACGTCGGCGCCGAGCGCACGAGCCCGTGGGTGCTCGAGCAGCTCTACGCGATCGTCAACGCGCGCTACGAGGCCGAGCGCTCGATCGTCATCACCACGAACCTCGAGCGCGACGCGCTCGTGGAGCAGATCACCGAGCGCACGGTCTCGCGCCTCGAGGAGATGTGCGAGGTGATCCCGCTGTTCGGCGCCGACGCGCGCCTGCGCGCCGCCCCCGACCTGCGCTCGGCCTAGGCCCGGCGCTCCCTACACTGCGGGCGAAATGCCGGGCATCGTCATCGTCGGCGTCCAGTGGGGCGACGAGGGCAAGGGCAAGGTCGTCGACCTCCTCGCCGAGCACGCGGACATGGTCGTGCGCTTCCAGGGCGGCAACAACGCCGGCCACACGATCGTGCGCGACGGCGAGAAGTGGGCGTTCCACCTGATCCCGAGCGGGATCCTCTATCCCGGCAAGGCGTGCGTGATCGGCAACGGCGTCGTCGTCGATCCGGGCGTGCTGACCGACGAGCTCGACGGCCTGCGCGCCCGCGACGTCGACGTCAGCGGCCTGAAGCTGTCGGCCAACGCGCACCTGATCATGCCCTACCACCTGATGCTCGACAGCGCGGGCGAGGCGAAGCTCGGCAAGCTCTCGATCGGCACGACGAAGCGCGGCATCGGTCCCTGCTACGCGGACAAGGCCTCGCGCCTCGGAATCCGCGTGCAGGACATGCTCGACGAGAAGATCCTCAAGAAGAAGATCATGGCCGCGCTGGCGCCCAAGCAGCTCATGCTGCGGCCCTTCCAGCGAGACCCGCGGCTGGACCTCCAGGCGATGACCGAGCAGTACCTCACCTACGGCCACCGCCTCGAGCAGCACATCGCCGACACCACGGCGATGACGCAGCGCACGCTCGACGACGGCGGCACCGTCCTGTTCGAGGGCGCGCAGGCGACGATGCTCGACCTCGACCACGGCACCTATCCGTTCGTGACGTCCTCGAACCCGGTCGCGGGCGCCGCCTGCACGGGCGCCGGCGTCGGGCCGCGCGACATCGACGTGATCTGGGGCGTCGCCAAGGCGTACGCGACGCGCGTCGGCGCCGGGCCATTCCCGACCGAGCTCGACGATGCGCTCGGCGAGGAGATCCGCCAGCGCGGCGGCGAGTTCGGCACG
The DNA here is from genome assembly GCA_035765835.1 of Solirubrobacteraceae bacterium. GTDB lineage: Bacteria > Actinomycetota > Thermoleophilia > Solirubrobacterales > Solirubrobacteraceae > JAOPZW01. The sequence continues at coordinate 10,723 of DASTWP010000069.1, read as the reverse complement.
ACGACCGGCCGGCCGCGGCGCACCGGCTGGATGGACCTGGTGGCGCTGCGCTACGCCGCCCGCCTGAACACGCTGACCGGCCTGGTGATCACGAAGCTGGACGTCTTCGGCGGCTTCGACTCGCTGCGCGTCTGCACCCGTTACCGCGGGGCCGAGGAGGCGACGTTCGAGACGTTCCCCTACCACCAGTCGGTGCTGCACCACGCCACCGGCGAGTACACCGAGCTCGCGGGCTGGCAGGAGGACATCAGCGAGTGCCGCAGCGAGAGCGACCTGCCTGCGGCGGCGCGCGAGTACCTGCGCTTCGTGGAGGAGTTCGTCGGCGTGCCGGTCACGCTCGTCGGCGTCGGGCCCGGGCGCGAGCAGGTCGTCTGGATGGGCGACCGCTCCGCGGCGAACGTGCTCGCCGAGACGGCCGTCTAGCGGCCGCGCCCGCGGCTAGCGCGGCGGCAGCAGCTCGCTGTCGGGCACATGGCGCACGACCCGCGCCGGGACGCCCATGACGAGCGCGCGCGCCGGCACGTCGTTGGTGACGACGGCGCCGGCGGCGACGAACGCCTCCTCGCCGATCTCGATGCCGGGCAGCAGGATCGACCCACCGCCGACGCGGCAGGCGCGCCGCAGCGTGGCGCCGCGCAGCTCGACCTCCCCGCGCGCCATCGCATGGTCGTTGGTCGTCATCGCGCAGGGCCCGACGAAGACGTCGTCCTCGATCGTGCTGAACGCCGTGACGTAGGCGTTCGACTGCACCCGCACGCGCGCGCCGATCGTGACGTCGTTGTCGATCTGCACCGCGCGGCCGACGACGCTGCCCTCGCCGATGCGCGCGCGCTCGCGCACGCACGCCTGGTCGCCGACGATCGCCCCCGGGCCGATGTGCGCGCCCGCGAAGACGATGGCCTGGGCGCAGATCGCCGCGCCCTCCTCGATCACGAGCGGCTCGCCGATCGAGCGCGGCGTCGAGGAGCGGGCGGCAAGCGTCGGGCGCTTGCCGACGATCGCGCCGTCCTGGATCGTCACGCCGTCGCCGATCACGACTTCGTCGTGCACGACGACGTTGGCCCCGAACGTGACGCCGTGGCCGACCTTCGCCGACGGGCTCAGGACGAGCCCGGGAGCAGCCGCTGACGTATCGGCCATGGCGGATACCCTAGTGCCGCCTTGAGCGAGCCCGCCCCCAGACCGCCCCTGCGCGGCGCCGTGCTCGGCCTGGGCATGATGGGCCGCCACCACGCGCGCCTGCTCCAGACCTCGCCGCGGGTCGAGTTCGCCGGCGCGGTCGACCCCCGCGGCGACCGCTTCGGCGCGCTGATGGACCCCGCGCTGAGCTTCGGCTCGATCGACGAGCTGCTCGCCGCCGGTCCGCTGGACTTCGCGATCGTCGCGGTGCCCACCGAGGAGCACCTCGCCGCGGTGCGCAGGCTCGCGCAGGACGGCGTGCACGTGCAGGTCGAGAAGCCGCTCGCCGGGACCGCGGAGGAGGCTGCCGCGATCATCGAGGCCGTCGACGCGGCCGGGGTGCGGGCGGCCGTCGGGCACGTCGAGCGCTTCAACGCCGCGCTGCTGGAGCTGCGCCGCCGCGCGCAGGCGGGCCAGCTCGGCCAGGTGTTCGCGATCCGCACCGAGCGCATCGGCCCGTTCCCCGACCGCGTGCGGGACGTCGGCGTCGTCAAGGACCTCGCGACGCACGACCTCGACCTCGTGCGCTGGCTCGGCGGCGCGCCCGTCGAGCGCGTCGCGGCGCAGACGCAGCACCGCATGGGCCGGCCGCACGAGGATCTCGTCTTCGCCACCGGCCAGCTCGTCAACGCCGTCAGCTTCAACTGCGCCGTGGACTGGCTCTCGCCACGGAAGGTCCGCCGTACGAGCATCCTCGGCGAGCGCGGGATGCTGGTCGCCGACACCCTGACCGCCGACCTGACCTTCTTCGCCAACGGCGACGTCGCCTCGGAATGGGCGACCGCGCAGACGCTGCGGGGCGTCAGCGAGGGGGACTCGACCCGCTACGCGCTGTCGCGCCGCGAGCCGCTGCTGCTCGAGCTCGAGGCGTTCTGCGACCTGCTCGAGCACGGCGACGCCGGCGGGGTCGTGACGCTCCAGGAGGGCCTCGAGACGGTCCAGGTCGCGGAGGCCGTGCTGGAGAGCGCGCAGCGCGGCGAGGCCGTCGCCCTCGGCGCGGTGGGCTCGTGAACGTCGTCGTCGTCGCGCTCGGGAAGATCGGCCTCCCGCTCGCGGCGCACATCGCGAAGGCCGGGCACGCGGTCGTCGGCTGCGACGTCGACGAGCGCGTCGTGGCGGCGGTGAACGACGCGCGCGAGCCGTTCCCCGGCGAAGCGGGCCTCGCGGACGCCTTGCGCGAGCTGGTGCCGGCCGGGCGCCTGCGCGCGCAGGCCGACACCGCCGCGGCCGTCGCCGAGGCGCCCGAGCTCGTGCTCGCGGTGCCGCCGCTGATGGTCGACGAGCAGGCGCGGCCGGACTTCGCGATCCTCGACGCCGTGCTCGAGGACGTCGGGCGCGGCCTGAAGGCCGGGACCACGGTGAGCGTCGAGACGACGCTGCCGGTCGGCACGACGCGCGAGCGGATCGCGCCCGCGCTCGAGCGCGCGAGCGGGCTGCGCGCGGAGGTCGACTTCCACACGATCTTCAGCCCCGAGCGCGTCTTCAGCGGACGCATCTTCCGCGACCTCGACACCTACCCGAAGCTCGTCGGCGGCCTCAGCCCGGACGGTGAGATCTGCGGCGTCGAGCTGTACCGGCAGTTCATCAGCGCCGAGGTGTGGCCGATGGGCGGCGCCGAGGCCGCCGAGCTGACGAAGCTCGCGGAGACCACCTATCGCGACGTCAACATCGCCTTCGCCAACGAGCTGGCGATGCTCGCCGATCGCGCGGGCGTCGACGTCGAGCGCGTGATCGCCGCGGCCAACAGCCAGCCGTTCAGCCACATCCACCACCCCGGCGTCGCGGTCGGCGGCCACTGCATCCCCGTCTACCCGCGCTTCCTGTTGCACGGCGATCCGAGCGTTCGCCTGCCCGCCGCGGCACGCGCGGTCAATGACGCGATGCCTGCCTACGCCGTCGCGCTGCTCGAGCAGGCGCTCGGCGGCGTGCGCCGCGAGCGCGTGCTGATCCTCGGCGTCGCGTACCGCGGCGGCGTCAAGGAGACGGCGTTCAGCGGCGCCTTCGGGCTGCGCGACGCGCTGCGGGCCGCCGGCGCCGAGCCGGTCGCAGCCGATCCGCTCTACGACGTGGACGAGCTGCGCGCCCTGGGCTTCGAGCCGTGGGACGGCGGCGAGGTCGCCGGAGCGGTGCTGCAGGCCGACCACGAGGCCTACCGCGCGCTCGCCGCGGCCGATCTGCCGGGCGTGCGGGCGGTCGTGGACGGCCGCGGCGTGCTCGACCGCGAGCGCTTCGCCGGCGTCAGCGTGCGCCGGATAGGCGGCTGAGCGCCGCCACGACGCGCTCGCCCGCGCGTCCGTCGCCATAGAGCTGCGGGCGCGCCGGCGGCGGCGTGCGCTCGAGCGCCGCGAGCGCGGCGTCGCGGTCGAGGTCCACGAGCACGTTCCAGCCGCTCTCGACCGTCTCGACCCACTCCGTCGTGTCCCGCAGCGTCACGCACGGGACGCCGGCGAGGTAGGCCTCCTTCTGCACACCGCCGGAGTCGGTGAGCATCGCGCGCGCGCCGCACAGCAGCGCGGTGAACTCGAGGTAGCCGAGCGGCGGCGTGAGGTGGACGTGCTCCGCGCTCTCGAGCTCGCCGAGCCAGCCCGCGGTCTCGAGCCGCGCCCGGGTGCGCGGGTGCAGCGGCAGCACCACCGGCTGCGGCAGCGCGAGCAGGAGATCGACCAGCAGGCGCAGGCGCCCGGGATCGTCGACGTTGCCCGCGCGGTGCGCGGTGACCAGCACGTAGGCGCCGCGCTCCACGCCGGCGGCGCGCAGCGGCCCGTCGTCGGCGCGGCAGCGCGGCTGGAACAGCAGCGCGACGTCCACCATCACGTCGCCGACGAGCTCGACGCTTGCGCCGACGCTCTCGCGCGCGAGGTTGTCGACGGCGGTCTGGGAGGGGCACAGCAGCAGGTCGGAGAGGTGGTCGGTGAGGACGCGGTTGAGCTCCTCGGGCATCGCGCGGTCGAACGAGCGCATGCCGGCCTCGACGTGCGCGACCGGCACGTGCGCCTGGGCCGCCGCGAGGCCGCCCGCGAGCGTCGAGTTCGTGTCGCCGTAGACGAGCAGCGCGTCGGGCCGGCGCTCGGCGACGAGCGGCCCGAGCGCAGCGAGCATGCGCGCGGTCTGCTCGGTGTTCGAGCCGCCGTGGATCCCGAGCTCGATCTCCGGCCGCGGCACGCCCAGCTCCTGCACGAAGATCGTCGAGAGCTCGTCGTCGTGGTGCTGGCCGGTGTGGAGCAGCAGCTCCTCGTGCCCGGTGCGCAGCAGGCGCGAGACGGCGGCCGCCTTGACGAACTGCGGCCGGTTGCCGATCACCGTGAGGACCCTCACGCGCGCGTGGCGTCCAGCTCGGCGGCGATGTGCTCGCGCATCCGCCGGGCGGCTGCGAGCGTCAGCGGGCCGGGCGCGGCGGGCAGCGCCACGCCGTCGATCTCCCGCACCGGATGCGCCTCGCGCAGCGTCGAGGCGAGGAACGCCTCGCGCGCCCCGCCGAGCTCCTCGCGGGCGATCGGCCGCTCCGCCCCGACGCCGAGCGCGAGCAGGCGCCGGCGCGTGATCGAGTCGAGCACGTGGTCCTCCAGGGGAGGCGTGAGCAGCGTCTCGCCGTCGAGCGAGCAGAAGAACGCCGAGGTCGGCCCCTCCAGCACGCGCCCGTGCGGCGTGACGAGCAGCGCCTCGTCGGCCCCCGCCTCCTCGGCGAGCCGGTGGGCGAGCATGTTCGCGCCGTAGGAGAGCGACTTGATGCCGTCGAGGATCCGCGACGGCGCGTAGGTCACGGTCCTCAGCGCGATCGTGTCCGGCAGCGCCTTCGGCGGCTCGAGCATCGCGAGGCGGCGGCCGCCGCGCGTGATCACGATCCGCAGGGCGGCCTCGCCGGGGTCGGCCGCGGCCAGCAGCGCGGCGACGTCGGCGCGCACGGCCTCGAGGTCGAGCGGCAGGCGCATCCCGGCCGCCGAGCGCTCGAGGCGGGCGAGATGGTCGTCGAGCGCGAAGGGCCGCCCCTCGTACAGGCGGATCACCTCGAAGACGCCGTCGCCGCGCAGCAGGCCCTCGTCGGTCGCGGGCACGGTGGCCGCGGCGGCCTCCATGATCGTGCCGTCGATGATCGCGAGCATCGGCGGCATCTTCCCAGGCCGCGCCGCGCCTCCTGCTTCGGGCAAGATGCGCTGCATGGATCGCGACGAATGGCGGGTGGTGGCGGCGACCTCGGGCGGCAACGAGGCGGCCCACCTCGAGCGCGCGCTGCACGACCACGAGCCCGGCGAGGAGGCGCTCGACCGCGTTGCCCTCACGCGTGACGACACGCACGTCTTCGCGTACGCCGCCGACCGCGCCGGCGCCGAGGCCGCGAAGGCCGCGCTGCGCCACGTGCTGCTGCGCGAGGGCGTGAAGGCGAACGTCGCGCTGCAGCGCTGGCACCACGGCGAGGAGCGCTGGGAGGACCCGGGCGCGCCCGCCGACGCCACTGCCGAGGCCGCCGCGCTCACGGCCGACGAGCGCGAGGACAGCGCCGAGGAGGGCGCGGAGTGGGAGGTCCGCGTCGACCTCGGCAACCACCGCGACGCGAAGGCGCTCGCGAAGCGGCTGCGCGAGGAAGGCCTGCCGGTCTGGCGCGGCTGGCGCTTCCTGATCGTCGGCGCCGCCAGCGAGGCCGACGCCGAGGCGCTCGCGCAGCGCATCCGCTCCGAGGCGCCCGCGGGGGCGAAGGTGCAGACCGAGGGCGCCCCCGGCTACGTCGCGCGCGTCGCGCGCCGCGCGAACCCGTTCACGCCGTTCTAGGCGCGCCCCGTAAGAAGCCGCCGCGACGGACCGCTAAGGAGGCCTCTCACTCATCCGTCGAAGGAGGCTTTCTTACATGCCGAGGCTCTTGCACGCGGCGGGTCCGCGCAGCCGACTTGCCCTCATCGCCGTCGCGGCGGCGCTCGCAGCATCCGCGTTCGGCGCGGTCGCAGCCACCAGTGCCGCGCCCATGCACCACCAGAAGGCGCTGACGCCGAAAGCGCTCGCACTGCACGACGGGATGCGCGCCCTGTGGGAGGCGCACGGGACCTGGACCGAGCGCGCGATCGTGGACTTCGTCGGCGGCCTGCCCGACACACAGCTCGTCGTCACCAGGCTCCTGCGCAACCAGGCCGACATCGGCAACGCGGTCAAGCCCTACTACGGACGCAAGGCCGGCAACCGCTTGACGGCCCTGCTGAAGGCTCACATCAACGCGGCCGTGACACTGCTCGCCGCGGCCAAGTCGGGCGACAACGGCGCGATCGCCAAGGCCAAGGCGGCGTTCTACGCCAACGGCGACCAGGTGGCGGCGTTCCTGCACACGGCCAATCCGAGGCACTGGTCGCTGCACGCGATGAAGACGATGATGCGGGTCCACCTCGACCAGGTGGTCGGCCTCGCGGTCGACCAGCTCCAGGGGCACTACTCGGCCGCCGTGCGCCTCTACGGCACGTACATCGCGCACATCATCGACATGGCCGACATGCTGAGCACGGGGATCGTCGAGCAGTTCCCCTCGCGGTTCAGCTGACCCAGCGATGCAGAGCTCCGCGCGCCGTGCGCGGAGCTCTCGCATCCCGGACTCAGACGTGCACGGTGACGCGCAGGTACGTCGCCTGGATCGACGTCGGTGCTGCCGCGCCGTTGACGTTGTGCTCCTCGCACAGCGCCACCAGCTCGCGCTCGAGCTCGGCCTCGCGGCCGTCGGCCGCGGCCGCCGCGAAGGCGTTCATCGTCGGGCCGTAGTAGTCCCGGAAGTCCGCGAGGAGCTGCGCCGGCGTGCCCGGCGAGTCGAACGTGTACGTGGCGCGTTCGAACGCGACCCGATCCGCGGGGACCCCGGCGGCCCCGAAGCGCTCGACCACGTGCTCCTCGACGCCCCAGAGCATCGGGCTGACGAAGCCCTCGGGTGGCGGCGGCGAGTAGGCCGTGCTGATCTTCAGCAGCAACGCGACGAACGTCGGGTCGTTCGGGATCCAGTTGCCCATCACGACGCGGCCGCCGGGCCGCGCGACGCGCACGACCTCCCTGGCCACGTCGAACGGCCGCGGCGCGAACATCGCGCCGAAGATGCTGACGACGAGGTCGAAGCGGTCGTCGGGCAGATCGCGCAGGTCCGTCGCGTCGCCCTCCTGGAAGCGGCAGTTGGCGATGCCCAGCTCGCGCGCCCGCGCGTTGCCGGCCTCCACGAGCGGGCGCGAGATGTCGACCCCGAGCACGTTGGCGCCGAGGCGCGCCTCGGGGATCGCCGTGGTGCCATCACCGCAGCCGAGGTCGAGCACCTCCATGCCCTCCGCGACCCCGAGCTCCGCGACCAGCGCCTCGCCGCTCGCGCGCATCGTCGCCGCGATGCGCGTGAAGTCGCCCTTCTCCCAGAGCGCCTTGTTGGGATTGCCCGTCGCCGCGGGCGCCGCGTCCTGGCTCATGGTCCCACTCCCCTCTCGTTGGCCGCGACGACCCTCTCAGAGGGGCGTGGGCCGGGTCAACGCGGGGCCAGCGATTTCCCGATGCCCCCGCCAGGAATCGAACCTGGAACCTTCGGATTAAGAGTTGTCCATTTGCAGGGCTTGTTGGCTCAGATACGGCCAGTTGGGTCCGGTTTCGCGACCCCTTCTGGGGTCACTTTCGCCGAGTGGGGGACACGGTTCGGGACACCGTTCCACCCACGCATCTGGCGCGCCAAGGTCGCGCATGAAGCCGTGCGCATCCGCCGCGGATGCCCCTTCCCGACGCCACCTAGCCTATGTGCCGTACGCTCGGTCCCTATCCGAGGAAGTGCCGGCCTGGCCGGACGGGCGAGGGCATGTCCCGAACTTGGCATACTCGACGAGTGTGGATCATCGTGCTCGCAGTGCTGGTAATCGCTTTGATCTGTGCCGTCGCCATTCTGTCCGCGCGACACAGGCCCGGCCTACAAGCCATCGGAGCGCCTGAACACCTGCCTAAGACCGACAGCGACGTGATCGGTTTCAGAAGTCGTTTCGATGCCGAGGGCAACCCGATGGACTTCGAACAGGACTTGCGTAGGCCCCTAAACGAACAGGAGCTCCTTTAGTCGGCACGAATCGATCCGCCAGCGGCTCCTCATCCGATCGGTCAGGAGCCTTCTGCTCGGCTCAATTTGATTGTCAGCTCGCCTCCGGCCTCGGCGCGATGGAGCGCCACCCGCGCGGGGGTGACAGGGCGGGGTCCGTCAGCCGCGTCGCTGGCTCGCCGGAGATTCAGGTCGCAATAGATCGACGGCAAACCTTACGCCGACGCGTCAAATGTCTTGCGCGTTCCAGTCAGTGTCATGCATTTGGGTGAAGCCATGTTTCTCGTCATGTCTTTCGCGAACACGCGCCCACGCCTCATCGTCGTAAACGGCCGCTTCCGCGGGGTCGAAACGCGGCGCGGAAGAAAGCTGGCCGCGCAAAATCTCGCCCTTGCGTAGCGCGGCTCCACCACCACGGCCGCTGAGCCCTCCGCCGACGGCAGCCAGCACAAGCACTGCCATCAAGGCGGCGGCGAAAACCGGACCGGCCAGAAGAAACATCGCACCAAAGAGGATGGCGATCGGCAACGCGACCCGCAGCAGGCGCGGCCGCGACCGCCGGAACGTCGCGATGAGGCTCATCGGCGCGCCCCATCACTAGTCATCCCACACCTCCAAGGCCACCATATTCGATGACGTAGCCGGAATCAAAGCTGATGCGAACGATGGTGCGCCCACGGTTGACGTACGTCCAGATGTCCCGATGCCCGATTTCATAGAAACGACTTGGCGGTCCGAGCTGACGGCATACCGTGGCCATTGACTCGCCTGTTAGGTGCGGAAGTGGAAGCCGGATCTGCCGAACTGGACCGCCACACGGCCGCCCGCCCGAGTTACTTGGGCCTCGGCCGGGCGGGCCTCCGCATCCCGAAATAGCTATTGCGAGGATAGGCGCCATCCAAAATGCAATCGATCTAGGCAACCGTGGATTACTCCCCAATGACCGGTGGCAAAGTAGGGGGTGGGAGGGGACCCCTGCTCGTCCCGTCATTCGGTGCAGCACCCCCGCTGGGGCCCTCCCCCGGACCAGGGAACTGGCAGCGGTACTTGTCGAGCCCGCGGACCCCGCGGCACCTCGAATCCTTTCGCACCGGCGGCCGTCGCCTGCGCTGCTTCGCCACCTTCGGGCACCCGCCCCAGTCGCAGCGGCCTGTGCCTCCCTCGCCTGGCATGAGCTTGCCGCTTGGGTCGCTGCCGCTCACCGGGTTGTCGTGGGTGTATACGTATGCTTCGCGGGTCTGCTGCAGCAGCGGGTCACGGGTGAGGAACTGTCCGGCGCCAGGGTCGTAGTAGCGGGCGCGCAGGTATTGGAACCCGGTCTCGGGGTCCGTGTATTCGCCCGCGTAGCCGATGGGCGTGCTCTGGGTTCCTGTCGAGCCGGCGAGGCCGCCGTACGGCGTGTAGCTGAAGGTCGCCGTCGCCGCGCCGGTGCTGTCGGTGAGTAGGCGGGTGCTGCCGAGTTGGTCGTGGTGGTAGTAGGTGGGGATGCCGCCCGCGTCGATCTGCTCTGTGACGTTGCCGTCGGGGCCGTAGAGGTAGTTGGTGGAGCCGTCGCTGAGCAGCAACGGGAGCGTGCCGGTCGGGTCCCAGAGGAAATGGGTGGTGGTCGTGCCGACGGTCTTTGACATCCGCAGGCCGCTGCCGTCGTAGGCGTAGCTAGCGGCCGGGCCTGTCGGTGGCGTATAGCTAGCGAGGCGCCCGGCCTGGTCGTAGCCATACGTGGTTGCGCTGCCGCCGGTCGGGGTCGTGCTCGTGCGCTCGCCGAGGCTGTTGTAGCCAAAGGTCGCGGCCGGGGTTGCGGTCAGCTCGTTGGCGGCGTCGAAGCTGTTCGGCCCGGCGCTCATCAGCGTCGTCGGGTTGTCCGCGGCGTCGTAGGCGTAGCTGTCGGCGTTGTCGCTGGTGAGCTGGTCGAGCGTGTTGTAGCCGTACGCATGGCTGTCCCCGGCAGGTAGGCCGGTGCTGGTGGTCTGGGTGATCAGGCCCTTGTTATCGCGCGTGTAGGCGACGCTTGCAAGCGTGCTGGACCCCTGTGCGAACACACTCGAGGTCTGGCGGTCGGCGCGGTCGAAGCCGAAGCTGTCGACATCGCTTGTCGCCGTCGGGAACGTCGTGCTCGCCGGGTCGGAGTCGGGGTCGTAGCCGAAGCTGGTGGTGTGCGAGAGCCAGTCGGTCATGCTGCTCATCCGCCCCGCCGCGTCGTAGCCGTAGCTGACCACGTGCGAGCCCGGATACGTGATGGATGTCTTGTGGCCGGCGAGATCCCAGCCAAAGCTCGCGCTATCGCCGTGCCCGTCGGTGTAGCTGGTGATGCGATGCAGGGAGTCCCACGCCCAGGTCGAGGTGCCCGTGCCGTCGGTAAGAGAGCTCTGCTGGTTATCTGGGTCGTAGCCGATCGTCACGTTCGGCGTGCTGCCGTCGGAGTAGCCGATCGACGTCAGCCGGTTCGCCGCGTCATAGCCCTTGCTCGTCACGCGCCCGAGCGGATCGGTCACGCTCGTCTGATTGCCCGCGGCGTCGTAGCCG
>DASTWP010000068.1:0-2633 GCA_035765835.1 Solirubrobacteraceae bacterium | reverse complement strand
CGCCGCGATCGCGATCCGCGGCGACCGCGGCGCGCTGCGCGCGCAGATCCGCCGCCACGGCTGGACGTTCCCGGTCGGCTATGACAAGGACGGCATCCTTGCGAACCTCTACGGCGTGGCCGTGTGCCCGCAGATCACCTACGCGCTGCCGGGCGGCAGGGTGACCGGCACGTCGCTCGGCGTGCTCGAGGCGCCGGCGCTCGACCGGCGCATCTCGCGCCTCGAGGCCGCGGCCCGGCGCCGCGGGTGGCGGCCGGGAGGGTGAGCGCCGCCGCCGAGCTCGAGCAGGGCTGGGTCGATCGCGACCTCGCGCTCGAGCTGCCCGAGCTGGCGCTCTTCTCGCTCGTCGTCGACGCCGCGCCGGGGCGCAGCTCGCGCGGGATGCGCGAGCGGCTGCGGCTGCTGTCGGACCGCTTCCACGGCGCGCGGGCGGTCGCGCTGCGCCGCGAGCCGGTGCCGGCCGCCTACCGCGCGTTCTTCCGCCAGGTCGGCATGGACCCCGACGCCGAGCGCACGCCCGTCGAGGCGGCGGCGATCAAGCGGCTGATGGAGGGGGGCTTCGCGCCCACGAACAGCGTCGACGACGCGCTGCTGCTTGCGGTCGTCGAGACCGGCGTGCCGGTGTGGGCGCTGGACGACGAGCGCCTCGATGGCCCGATCGGCCTGCGCCCCGCCCGGCCGGGCGAGCGCATGGGGGAGGGCGAGTACGCGCACGACGCACCGCCGGGGCGGATCGTCGTCGCGGACGCGCGCGCTCCCGTGGCGCTGCTGTTCGGCCTGATCGCACAGAGCCACGTGCCGAGCAAGCGGACGCGGCGGATGCGCCTCTTCAGCGTGCAGGTGGCGGGTGTGCCGCCCATCCACGTCGAAGAGGCCTTGTGGCTATGCGCCGAAGCGCTGGAAGACGGGTAGGACGGCGCGTACACTGCGAGATCCGAGGGGGACCCGCCTCCGGCCGCCATATGACGGCCTCCGGCACCCCCAGGGAGAGTTGCCATGGTGCAGGTGCACACAGCCGCGCAGGACCTCTGGCTCGGGCTCCCCGGGATCTCCGAGCAGCAGGAGCGCGCCGCCCGCAGGGCGCTGCGCGAGCAGATCGCGCGCCTGGAGCGCGAGCTGTCGGAGGCGCTGATCGCAGCCTTTCCCCACTGCGGGCCCCATCTCGGGATCCGCGCGCCCGGCGGCCCGCGCGTGCTCGGCCTCGGCGAGCTCGAGCAGGTCCGCGACGGGCTCGTCGTCCGCCTCGCGGACACCCGCTCCGTCCTCGCCGCGCGCGCGGAGCAGTACGAGCGCAACCGGGTGCTGCTGGAGCGGATGCTGCTCGAGCCCGGCCGCTACAAGTTCGCCCGGATCCGCCAGGCCGACCTCGGCGAGCGCGGCTGCGGCGCGTGGCAGGTCCGCCCGCGGCTCGGCCTGATCGGGATGCTGATGGGCTGGTGGCAGGTCAAGCTGTCGAGCGGCTGCCCGTTAGCCACCTAACATCCCCGCATGGGCCGTAGAAGCCGAAAGCGCGGCGATGCCGCGCCGGTGCCCGCCCCCGCGCCGCCGCGCGCGGATCGGCCCGTGCGGCCGGTGGCAGTCCGTCCCGACCGGCGCGCGCGCATGGCCGAGGCGCCGAAGGCGCCGTGGTCGCCGTTCCCGCTCGTCGAGCTCTCGATCCTCGTCGGCCTGGTGCTGATCGGCATCGGGATCTTCGGCTCGGCCTCCAAGCGCGGCCTCTTCATCGCGTGCGGGTTCGCGCTCGTCAGCCTCAGCGGCCTCGAGCTCTCGATCCGGGAGCACTTCGCCGGCTTCCGCTCGCACAGCTCGCTGCTCGCCGGCGCGGCCGCCGTGGCCGTCGACGTGCCGCTGTACTTCGCCACCAAGCTGCCGCAGGAGGCGCTCCTCGGCGTCGCCGTCGTCGTCTTCGGGCTCGTCCTCCATCTCCTGCGCCAGGCGTTCCGGCGTCGGGCGGGCGGGCTAGGCTTCCGCGCCTGATGAGCGAGGCCTGGCCGCCACACGGGCCGGAGGATCCGGCGCCGGCGCGGCGGATGCGGATAACCGGCCTGCACCACGTGACCGCGATCTGCGCCGACCTCGAGCGCACGACGGCCTTCTACCGCGACGTGCTCGGCCTCGCGCTCGTGCAGGAGGGGCACAACGAGGACGACCCCGGGGCGCGCCACTTCTGGTTCGGCGACGGCGCCGGCGCGCCCGGCACGCTCGTCTCGTTCATGGAGTACCCGGGCATGGACGAGGGCCGCGTCGGCCGCGGCTCGATCCATCACTTCGCGCTCGCCGTCGGCTCGCCGGAGGAGCTCACGGCGTGGCGCGACTACCTGCGCGGCCGCGGCCTCGAGTGCACCGAGGTGCTCGAGCGCGGCGCGATGCGCTCGCTGTACCTGCGCGATCCCGACGGTCACCTCGTCGAGATCGCCACCGGCGCGCGATGAGCGGGGCAGCCGGGCCGTGCCGCGCCCACCGCGTCGCGGTGCGAACGTCCCCGGCCTAGATGACGAGCGGCGCGAGGCCGCCGGGCGCGAAGCTGCTCTCGCGCCGCTCGCGCGCGGACTGGCGCGGCCCGTCCCGCAGCAGTTGCGCGACCGCCTGGCGCTGGCGCTCGGTCATCTTGCCGAGCTCGCGGGTCTCGGTGA
>DASTWP010000067.1:0-5129 GCA_035765835.1 Solirubrobacteraceae bacterium | reverse complement strand
CGAAGTCCGGGGCGCCGCGCGCCACGCCGTCGCTGCTCGGACCGGACTCGTTCAGCGTCGCCTGGGATCAGTCCTGACGCCCGCGGCTCAGCTCGCCGACGCGCTGGGCGCGCCGGCTGCGGAGATGCTTCGATGCAGCGCGTGAACGTGCGCTACATCGTGGACGACGTCGACGAGGCGATCGCCTTCTACACCGCGCGGCTGGGCTTCGAGGTGCTCATGCATCCCGCCCCGGCGTTCGCCATGCTCGCGCGCGGGGACCTGCGGCTCCTGCTGAGCGCGCCGAGCGGCCAGGGCGGCGGGGGGCAGATCCTGGCGGGCGACCGGCGGCCCGAGCCCGGAGGCTGGAACCGCTTCCAGCTCGAGGTGGGCGACCTCGAGGCGGAGGTCGAGCGCCTGCGCGCGGCCGGCGTGACCTTCCGCAGCGACGTCATCCACGGCGTCGGAGGCGATCAGGTGCTGATCGAGGACCCGTCCGGCAACCCGGTCGAGCTGTTCGCCGCCCACCCGGGCGGCTGAGTCAGGTCTCGAGCCCGGGCAGCGGCGTCGTCGGCTCCGCCCGGCGCTCGCGCGGGCGCGCCTGCTCCTCCGCCGGATGCTCGACGAGCGCGACGACGCGGCTGGCCATGAAGCGCGCGGTCCGGACCGCCTCGCCGCTGCGCGTGACCTCCGTGACCTCGATCATGCCGCGGCCGGTCGAGACCTCCACGCGGCGGCCTGCGCGGGTGGCGGCGATCTCGTAGACGCGCGAGCCGTCGTCGGCCGCCACCACGATCTCCACGCGGTCGCCTCGCATGCGGCGAGCGTACCGCGCGTCCCGGTTCCGTCCGCCGTCGAGGCGAACATGTGTTCGTGCCGGGTCAGGCCACCATCCTCCACGCCGATCTCGACGCCTTCTATGCCTCGGTCGAGCAGCGCGACGCGCCGGCGCTGCGGGGGCGGCCGGTGATCGTCGGCGGCGGCGTGGTGCTCGCCGCCAGCTACGAGGCCAAGGCCCTAGGCGTGCGCACCGCGATGGGCGGCGGTCGCGCGCGGCGGCTGTGCCCGCAGGCGGTCGTCGTGCGGCCGCGCTTCGAGGCCTACGTGGAGGCGAGCCGGGCCGTCTTCGCGATCTTCGAGGACACGGCGCCGCTGGTGGAGGGCCTGTCGATCGACGAGGCGTTCCTCGACGTGCGCGGTCTCGGGCACATCTCCGGCACGCCGATCGAGATCGCCGGCAGGCTTCGGCGCAGGGTGCGCGAGCAGGTGGGGCTGCCGATCACGGTCGGCGTCGCGCGCACGAAGTTCCTCGCCAAGGTCGCCAGCAGGATCGCGAAGCCCGACGGGCTGCTGCTCGTGCCGCCGCAGGGCGAGCGCGCGTTCTTGCATCCGCTGCCGGTCGAGCGGCTCTGGGGCGTCGGCCCCGTGACCGCGCGCCAGCTGCGCGCGGCCGGGGTGCTGACGGTGGGGGAGGTGGCGGGGCTCGGCGAAGCGCGGCTCGTCGCCCTGCTCGGTCGCGGGTCGGGCCGGCACCTGCATGCGCTCGCGCACAACCGCGACCCGCGCCCGGTGCGGCGCGCGCGGCGGCGCTCGATCGGCGCCCAGCACGCGCTGGGCCGCCGCGCGCGGTCGTGGGAGGAGCTCGACGCGGTGCTCATTGGGCTCGTCGACCGGGTGGCACGGCGGCTGCGGCGGGCGCGGCGCGTCTGCCGCACGGTCGTGCTGCGTCTGCGCTTCGGCGACTTCACGCGCGCGACCCGCTCGCACACGCTCCCCGGGGCGACGGCGCAGACGCATGCGCTGCTGGAAGTGGCGCGCGGGCTGCTGGCGGTCGCGCGCCCACTGGTCCAGTGGCGCGGGATCACGCTGCTCGGCGTGTCGCTCACGGGCCTCGCGCCCGACTGCCCGGCGCAGCTCGCGCTGCCGCTCGACCCGCGCGCGGCGCCCGCGCTCGACGCCGCGCTCGACGACGTGCGCGAGCGCTTCGGCTCGGCTGCGATCACGCGCGCCGTGCTGCTCGGCCGCGAACAGGGCCCGTCCGTCCCGATCCTGCGCGAGTGACGAGGGATTTGACATGTGACCATATAGTCACCTATTGTGACGGGCATGGACGAGGTGTTCAGGGCGCTGGCGGACCCGACGCGCCGCAGCCTGCTCGACGAGCTCTTCCGCGAGGACGGACAGAGCCTGAGCGCGCTGGAGGCCCGGCTGCCGATGACGCGCTTCGGCGTCATGAAGCACCTGAAGGTGCTCGAGGACGCCGGGCTCGTCGTCGCGCGCAGGCGCGGGCGCGAGAAGCTGCACTTCCTGAACCCCGTCCCGATCAGGCTCGTCCACGACCGCTGGGTGAGCAAGTACGCCGAGCCGTGGGCGGCGACGCTCAGCGGCCTCAAGCACGGACTGGAGGGAAGGACGATGGAGAAGGTCTTCGAGATCTACATCAAGACCACGCCGGAGCGGCTGTGGCAGGCGATCACCGATCCTGCGATGCGCGCGAAGTACAGCTTCGGGGTGGCGATCGCCTCGGACTGGACGGAGGGCTCGCGCCACGAGGCGAGCGCGATGGACGGGGCCGTGCGGATCAGCGAGGGGGTCAACCTCGAGGTCGACCCGCCGCGGCGCCTCGTCCAGACGTTCGCCGCGCTGTGGAGCGACGACGTGAAGGCCGAGGGCGAGTCGCGCGTCACCTGGGAGATCGAGCAGGTCGAGGACTCCTGCCGGCTGACCGTGGTCCACGACCACCTGCGCGAGGGCGCCCACGGCGAGATCTACGGCGGCTGGCCGATGATCCTCTCGGGCCTCAAGACGCTGCTCGAGACCGGCGAGCTGCTGACCACGCCCGGCTCGCTGCGTTACGCCTCGGCCTGACCGGCACGCCAGGCACCGCGGGCCGCGAGGTACTCCTCGGCGGCCCGCGGCCTGGCGCGGCACAGCCACGCCTCGATGACGACCTCCTCGAGCTCCTGCGGTCCGATGCGGTCGAGGCGCACGAGCACGGCCGGGTTGCCGTCGAAGTGCGGCGTCGTGAAGAAGATGTCCGGCTCGGAGGCGAGCAGCGCCTCCTTCGCGACGAGGTGCTCGACGCGGGCGCCGAGGATCGGCCCGTCCGGCGCGGCATCGCCGAGCGCCTCGAGATCCGGGCGCAGCAGCGGGCGCTCCCACACGAAGAGGCGCTCGTTCGTGCGCCACTGCAGGGTCCCGCGCGAGACGCGCTCCTCGGCCTCCGGCAGTGCGAGCGCGAGCGCGCGCACGTCCTCGAAGCTCGCCATCAGCCGGGCAGCCAGCCGGGGCCGAACTCGACGTCCCGGTCCGGTGCGATGTCCGCGTAGGCCTCGGCCGGCTCCGGCGTCTCGGCGCGCACGCCCGCCCCGTGGCGGAGCGCCAGCTCGGAGACCGGGTAGACGACCGCGTCGCGCGCCCGCGAGCCGACCGCGAGGATCGTGCACGGGCCGTCGCCGGCGCCGACGAAGACGTGCTCCGTCCACGCGGGGCAGTGCACGAAGTCCCACGCGCGCAGGCGCCGCTCCTCGCCCTCGATCAGCAGCAGGCACTCGCCGGCGAGCACGAGGAAGTCCTCCTGCGCGTCCTCGCGGTGGTACATGCAGGCGGGCTGCCCCGGCTGGAGCACGCCGATGTTGAAACCGACCTCGGGGAAGCGCGCCGCGTCGCGGTTCTCGAAGCGCGTGTACGCGCCGAAGTCGCCGTCGAGCCAGCGGGCCTCGCCGGCGTTCAGCACGAACCAGCCCTCGCCGGCCGGCACCTTGCCGTGGCCGGCCGGCTCTAGCGGCGCCTCCGGGACCAAGTCCTCAGACCCCCGCCGCCGGCGCGGTGGGGCCGTTCGGGGCCACGTGGCCGCCCTTCGCGGCGTCGGCGGTGAGGGTGCCGACGAGCAGGCCGTCGCGCAGCAGCGACTGCAGCTGGCCGACCGCGTCGGGTGAGTGCGGCAGCAGGATCGTGTTCGTCCGCGCCGCGCTCGCGACCTCGCGCAGCATGTCCATGTACTGCGTCAGCGAGACGAGCGCCATCGCCTCCTTCGGCTCGACGCCCGCAGCCTCGGCAAGTTGCTCGACCGACGCCTTCAGGCCCTCGGTGATCGCCTTGCGCTGCTCGGCGACGCCCTCGCCCTGGAGGCGCATCGACTCCTTCTCGGCCTCGGCCTTCTTGATCCGCAGCGTCTTGTCGGCCTCGCCCTGCGCGTTCGCCGCCTCCTGGTTGCGGCGCGCGGCGTTGATGTTGTCCATCGCGTCCTTGACCTTCTGGCCGGGCTCGATGTTCGTCACGAGCGCCTTGACGATCTCGTAGCCGTACTGCGCCATCTGCTCCGAGAGGCGGTCCTTGATGTGGTGGGCCATCATCTCGGCGTCCTCGTAGGCCGCGTCGAGGTCCTGCGTGGGGACGTGCGAGCGCACGACGTCGAAGGTGTAGGCCTGCATCTGGGCCTCCGGGCTGTCCAGCTTGTAGTAGGCGTCCTTGACCTGCTCGTCCGAGTCCCCGACCTTGTATTGGATGGAGATCTTCACGTGGACGAACACGTTGTCCTTCGTCTTGGTCTCGATCTCCATGTTGAGCTGCTCGACCTGCAGGCTCATGGTCGCGGCGACGCGCTCGACGAACGGCGACTTGCGGTTGAGGCCCGGACCCGTGACCCTCACGAACTTGCCGAAGCGCTCGACGATCGCGCGCTCCTGCTGCTCGACGGTGAAGAAGAAGAGAGGCATTGCGAGAAACTCGTTTCGTGAGAGCGGGACTGTGCGTCTCCACGCTAGGTCAGCGCCGCCCGCCGCGCAAGGGGCGTGACCGGTGAGCGCGCCCGCCGATCCGGCGGAGCTCGTCGGCCTGCGCGCGGACGAGCGGCTGCTGGGCTCCGACGCGGCTGCACTCCCCGAGTCCGAGCGCTTCGCCGAGCTGCCGGTGCGCAGCCGCCGCAGGGGCGCGATCGTGGGCGCCGGCGCGACGCTGACGGGCGTCTCGCTGATCGGTGGCGCGCTGCTCGCGCTGGCAGGGATCGTGCTCGCGATCGCCGGCGGCCTCGCCTGGGCGGGCTCCGTCAACCAGGGCAGGGGCGTGATCGTCGCGACGCGCGACCTCCCCGTCGGCGCGCTCATTGGCCCCGGCGACCTGGCCGTGGCGAGCGCGCGGCTCGACGACCG
>DASTWP010000066.1:0-32247 GCA_035765835.1 Solirubrobacteraceae bacterium | reverse complement strand
GGGCGGCGGCCGCGCGGCCGACCACGTCGGCCCCGTGCGGGTGATGCTCGCCGGCGCGGCGTTCATGGCGGTCGGGATCGCGCCCGCGCTCGCCTCCGGCGGGTACGCGCCGCTGCTCCTCTCGCGCCTGCTCGTCGGCGCGGGCGAGGGGGCGATGATGAGCGCGGCCGTGCTCTGGCTGCTGCGCCTCGCCGGCGAGGAGCGCCGCGGGCGCGCCCTCGGCCACATCGGCCTCGCCAACTACGCGGGGCTGGCGATCGGGCCGCTGCTCGCCGACGCGGCGGGCACGGGCGGCGCGGCGACCGGCGTGCTGCTGCTGGCGGCAGGCCTGCCGCTCGCGGGGGCCGCGCTCGCCCTCGGCGCGCAGCGCCCGCCCGCGGCGCCCGCCGCACCGCCGCGCACCGGTCGCGACGAGCGCGGCCTGCTCGCCGCCACGCTGCGGCCCGGCCTCGGCCTCGCGCTGGTCAACGTCGGCTACGTCGCGGTGCTCGCATTCGGCCCCGGCGTCCGCGGCCATCACGGCGGCGCCGCGCTGGTCGTGCCCCTGTTCGCGGCGGGCGTGGTGGTGGCCCGCACCGCCGGCGGCGCGATCCCCGACCGCGCCGGCGCGGTGCGGACGCTGTTCGGCGCCACGCTCCTCGAGGCTGCCGGTCTCGCGCTGCTCGCGACGCTGACGCCGGCCGCACCGGCGCTCGCGGCGGTGCTCGGCCTTGCTGCCGGCCAGGCGCTCGCCGTGCCCGCGCTCGGGCTGCTCGCGCTCGCCCGCGTGCCGCCGGAGCGCCACGGCGCGGCCGCGGGCCTGTTCTTCGCGTGGTTCGACGCGGGCGTCGGCGCGGGCGGCCCGCTCGTCGGCGCGGTCGCCGCCGCGACGTCGCCGGCGGGGGCGATCGGCGCCGCCGCAGCCGCCGTCTCGCTGTCCGCTCCGGTCGCGCTCGCGCGGCCGAGGGCGCTGCGCCTGGACGGACGTCCTAGTCGCGCGACTTGACACGGAGCCGCTCGGTGCGACAGCGTCAGCGGTCGGTGCCCACCCCCGCCCGGTCCGCCCTGGCGCTAGCACTCGCCGCCCTCGCACTCCTCCCCGCGCTGCCCGCGCGGGCGCAGCCGTCCCTGCCCGTGCCCGTCGGGTTCGACACCGGCGGCGGCGCGGTGCCGATCCAGTGCGGCGCCGCGCTCGTCTCGCAGGGCGGCGCGAGCGTCACCGCCTCGAAGCTCCAGGGCGGCGCGCCGATGCCGGTGCTGGGCGTCCAGGACGACGACCGCCTGCTCGCCGCCTGGAGCGACGGCGGCAACGTGAGGATCTCGCGCCTCGCGGGCGCGATCGGCTTCGACCTGCCGATCACCGTCGCGGGCGGCGGCAGCGCCGTCCAGCTCGCGGGCACGCAGCTGCTGTGGCGGCAGTCCGACGGCGACCACATCGTGCCGGTGCCCGCCGACGGGATGCCGGGCCCCTCCCACACGATCGCCCCCGCGTCGTACACGCGCCTGGACGCGGACGGCGACAGCACGGGCGCCTGGGTCCTCTACCTCGGCAACGGCGGCCTCGTCGTCGCGGGCGCCTCGCCGGCGGGCGTGCCCTACGCGCCCCGCGCGCTGCCGAAGGCGCTCTGGCGACCCACCGGCACCAGGCAGCCGGGCGCCGCGCGCATCTTCGCCGACAAGGCCGGCGGCGCGTTCGTCGCGGTGATCGACCGCGGCACGCTGCGCGTCGTGCATCTGAACCCGACGGGCGTCGCGCCCGTCCACACGATCGCGGGCTCGCGCGTGCTGACCCCCGGCGCCGACGCGCGCCTCGGCGGCGGGACGCTGATCCAGACGCTGCTGCTCTCCTACAGCCGCCGCGACAAGCGCAAGCACGCGCACGCCTACGTCCGCCGCATCTACGCAGGCGGGCAGCTCGGCCCGCAGGTCGAGGTCGCCGGCGGGCGCAACGAGTCCGACGTCGTGCGCGACGCCGTCGTCGGCCGCTACGCGACGCTCGTCATCTACACGCAGAATGCCCGCAGGCACAAGCCGGTCTCGATGATGGTCGCCAACGGCCAGCGCACGGTGCTCGACACGGGCACGGTCAGCGCGCTGCGCGTCGCGCCCTCGGGCCAGGACGCGCTCGTGACCTGGTCGAAGGGCAGCGCCCGCTACGCCCGCGTCGTGATCGCGGGCGTGCCGACGGCCACCTCGGCCGTCCCGCCCGCGGCCTGCTGAGCCGGGCTAGGCCGGGCCCGGCGGCGGCTCCGGCGGGCCGCCCTCGATCCGCGCGCGGAGGTCGGCGCCGCGGCCCGCCGCCACCGCGCGCGCCGCGCGCGCCTCGGTGAGCGCGACGCCGCGGTCGCCGGCCAGGTCCATCAGCGCCTGGCGCTCCTCGCCCTCGCTGGCCGCGCGCAGGAACAGCCAGCAGAACAGCCCGATCGTCACGAACGAGCCCTCGACCATCATGATCGCGCCGGCCGCGGTCTGGTCGCCGCTCGCCGAGGTGTGCCAGAACAGCTCGCCGGGGGCGTAGACCGCGTGGTAGAAGGAGCGCCCGCCGAAGACGAGCACGTTGCCGAGGACCGCGCCGATCAGCCGCACCGCCAGCACGTAGCCGAGCCGCGCGAAGTTGCCGAACCACGCCGGCTTCGGCAGCGGCCCCACCAGCGCCATCCACATGTTCGTCCCGAACACCACGAAGCAGAGGTGCTGGAGCGCGTGCACCCCCTCGTGGCGCACCGCGTTCTCGTACATGAACGGCACGTGCCAGACGTAGAGGCTGAGCGCCCACACCGGCAGCGCGACGAGCGGGTTGGCGAGCACCCGCAGGCGATCGATCCAGCGGATCCGCAGGGCGGGCGCGAGCAGCGGCCCGGTCACGCCGAGCACGAGCAGCAGCGGCGCGATGTCGCCGATCAGCAGGTGCTCGATCATGTGCACCCACACGAGCTCGTCGGCGACGTGCCCGATCGGCGAGGCGAGCGCGACGAAGATCAGGAACAGGCCCGACCAGAAGCTCGTCTGCCGCAGCCCGGACACCGCCCGCGTGGTGCCGGCGAGCCGGTGCACGCCGAGCGCGTAGAGGATGCCCGTCAGCGTGAGCGGCGCGAGCTGGAGCGGCGCGAAGGTGCCGTGGCCGAGATGCGCGAGGACGAACACCGGGATCTACCGTAGCTCCGCACCGGAGACAATGGGTCGCTTCGCGACCCGAGGACCCGCCTCCGGCACTCATATGAGTGCCTCCGGCACCCCTCAGCCCGCGGCGACCAGGGCGACGCCTGTCAGCGCCGCGACCACCCCCGCGGCCTGGACCGGCCGCAGCCGCTCGCCCAGCAGCGCGCGCGCCAGGAGCACCGTCGCGACGGGGTAGAGCGAGCCGACGACGGAGACGACGGCGAGCGCGCCCTTGGTGTTGGCCAGGCCGAACAGGCCGGTGGCGGTGACGTCGAGCGCGCCGGCGCCGACGAGCGTCAGCAGGTCCCGGCGGCCGGGCACGGCCACCCGCCGCGCGAGCAGGATCCCGGCGAGCGCCGGAACCGCCACCAGCCGCGAGAGCACGAGCAGCCACAGGATGCTCGCGTCCGCCGCGGGGTCGGCGAGCGCGAAGTACGCGCCGAAGCCGACGGCGGCGGCCAGCGCGAGCGCGACGCTCGCGCGGCGCGCGCGCAGCGCGCCGACGTCGTCGTGCTGCTCGCGCGAGGCGAGCACCACACCCACGACCGCGATCGCGAGCCCCAGCGAGACGACGACCGAGAGCCGGTTGCCCGTGACGATCCCGACGATCACCGGGATCGCCACGCCCGTCGAGGAGATCGGCGCGACGATGCTCATCGTCCCGATCGCGAGCGCGCGGTAGAACGCCCCGAGCGCCACCATGCCGGCCGTGCCCGCGAGCAGCGACTCGACGATCGCGGTGCCGCCGGGCAGCGGCTCGCCCTCGATCGCGATCAGGACGAGCACGAGCACCATCCCCGTGCCCTCGACGATGAACAGCACGGCGAGCACGGGCACGCGGCGGCTCTTGAGCCCGCCGGTGAAGTCCGCGAGCCCCCAGCATCCGGAGGCGATGAGCGCGAGCAGGACGGCCATCGGCCGCCCACCCTAGGCCAGGCTGTGCTCCGCCTCCGCGGCCACTGCGCCCGGCCCGTCCCCGAGCGCGCCGAGGAACGCCTCGACGACGGCCGGGTCGAACTGCGTGCCGGCGCAGCGCCGCAGCTCCGCGCGCGCCGCGCCCTCAGGCATCCCGCGCCGGTAGACCCGGTCGCCGGTCATCGCCTCGAAGGCGTCGGCGACCGCGAGGATCAGCGCCTCGAGCGGGATCCGGTCCGCGCGCAGGCCGGCGGGGTAGCCGCCGCCGTCCGGGCGCTCGTGGTGCGCGAGCACCCAGCCCGCCACGTCGGGCAGGTTGGCCCCCGCGACGATCCGCGCGCCGAGCTCGGAGTGCTTGCGCATCTCGGCCCACTCGGCGTCCGTCAGCGGCCCGGGCTTGCGCAGGATCGTGTCGGCGACGCCGACCTTGCCGACGTCGTGCAGCAGGCCTGCGACGTGCAGGCGCTCGATGCGCGCCGGGCCGAGGCCGAGCGCGCGGCCCGTCATCGCCGCGTAGCGGGCGACCGTGCGGGCGTGCAGCGCCGTGTCGGCGTCGCGCAGGTCGAGCGCCTCCGCGAGCACGAGCACCGCGGAGAGGTGCTCCTCGCGGGCGACCGCGTCGGCCCGCGGCCGGCTCATCTCCTCGCCGAGCGTGCGGCTGAAGACGACCGTGCGGTCGCGCCCGAGCGCCTTCGCGCTGTACATCGCCTGGTCGGCGGTGTGCAGCACCTCGGCGGCGCTCGTCGCGTGCCGCGGGAAGCTCGTGACGCCGAGGCTGATGCTCACGCCCCAGCCCGCGAGCACGAGGTGCTCGCGCACCGACGCGCGCAGGCGCTCGGCGACGACGTAGGCGCCGTGCTCGTCGGTGTCCGGCAGCAGGAGCGCGAACTCCTCGCCGCCGATGCGCGCGGCGACGTCGATCGTGCGCCCGGCCTCGCGCAGCAGCAGCCCGACGTGTCGCAGCGCCTCGTCCCCGACGGGGTGCCCGAGGCGGTCGTTGAGGCGCTTGAAGCCGTCGAGGTCGCCGACCACGAGGCTCGAGGGCCGCCCGCTGCGCAGCGCGCGCTCGACCTCGTGCTCGAGCGCGTCCTGGAAGCCGCGGCGGTTGCGCAGGCCGGTCAGCCAGTCGGCGTGCGCGGCCTCGCCGAGACGGGCGATCAGCCGCACCTCGCGCGCCCGCAGGACCGCGACGAGCGCGCCGACCGTCGCCGCCGTGCCGTCCACCATCAGCCACTGGTCGGCGCGCAGCGGGCCGGCGAGCACGGTCAGGCCGGACGCGGCCGCGATCCCGAGCAGCTGCGCGAGCGCGCCGCGCTGCCCGAGGAAGTAGAAGGCCTCGATCGCGATCCAGATGTAGAGGAACGCGTAGATCTCGCCGGCGCGCCCGCCGGCGAAGACGCCGAGCGTGATCAGCAGGACGCCGAAGGCGAGAAAGCCGGCGAGCAGGCGGTCGTCGAGCCGCTGCGAGAAGAGCGCGAGGCCGAGGCCGGAGACCACGGCGATCGCCGCGAGGCCGGCGACGAAGGCGTCGTGCCTACCGGGCGGGTGCGGCAGCCCGAGCGAGACGAGCGCGAGCAGGCCGCCCGCGACGAACAGCGCCGCCAGTGAGCGCCACCGCACGCCGCGTTCGCTGGACCGCTCGATCGCGGCTTCGACGGCAGCACGCCATCCGCTACCCAAGCGCACGGGTTGGTATCGGCAATTCCGTGCGATTCCTGTACACCGGAAGCGCAACCGTCACGCGCAGGCCGCCCTCCTTGCGCGCGAGCAGCTCCACGCGGCCGCCGTGCGCGTCGGCCACCGCGCGCACTACCGCGAGGCCGAGGCCGTAGCCGCCGGTGGCGCGGGCGCGCGAGCCCTCCAGGCGCCGGAACGGCTCGAGCAGCGCGGGCAGCGCGTCCTGCTCGATCCGCGGCCCGGGGTTCTCGACCACCAGGCGCGCCTCGCTGCCGTCGGCGTCGGTGCGCACGCGCACCCAGCCGCCGGGCGCGTTGTAGCGCGCCGCGTTCTCGACGAGGTTCGCGGCGAGGCGCTCGAGCAGCACCGGATCGCCCTCGACGGGCGCCGGTTCGAGTGCCGCCTCGACGGTCACGCCGCCGGCCTCGCCCGCAATCGCCGCGCGCGCGAGCTCGGCGAGGTCCGCGGGCCGCGGCGCGCCGACGCCGGACTCGCTGCGCGCGAGCGCCAGCAGCGAGGCGATCAGGCGCTCCATCCGCTCGTTCGCGTCGCGCACGACGTGCGCCATCGCGCGCATGTCCTGCACGTCCGCGTCCGGGTCGGCGAGCGTCACGTCGACCTCGGTGCGGATGATCGCCAGCGGCGTGCGCAGCTCGTGCGAGGCGTTGGCGACGAAGCGGTGCTGGCTGTCGAAGGCCTCCTGCAGGCGCGCGAGCATCGTGTCGAAGGTGTCCGCGAGCTCGCGCAGCTCGTCGTGCGGGCCGCCGAGCGCGATGCGCTCGTGCAGCGTGCGCCCGGAGATCGAGCGCGCCGCGGCGGTGATGCGCGCGATCGGCCGCAGCACGCGCCCGGCGATCAGCCAGCCGGCGGCGATCGAGCCGAGCGTGACGAGCAGCAGCGCGCTGATGAAGGCGATCAGCACGCGCCGCAGCGCGCGCTGGTCGGCGGCGCGGCTGGCCTCCAGCAGGGCGGCGCGCGCGCGGCGGTAGGCGCGGCGCTCGCTCGCGGGCAGGTGGTGCAGCTGCGCGTCGGGCGGGACCCCGGGGGCGACGCGCAGCGTCAGCGTGCGCGCGCGGCCGGTGGAGCCGATCGGCGGCAGGCGCTCCTCGATGCGCACGTGGATGCGCCGCGCGTCGCTGAACTCGTGGCGCACGACGGCATAGCTCAGCGTCAGCAGCCCGCCGCCGCTGACGAACAGCAGCCCTGCATACCAGGCGGCGAGGCGCAGGCGGATCGTTGGGCGCGGCAGCCGCAGCATCGCCGTCAGGTCAGCCGGTACCCGGAGCCGATGACGGTCTCGACGACCGCCGGCTCGCCGAGCTTGCGGCGCAGGTTCATCACCGTCACGCGCGCGGTGTTCGAGCCCGGGTCGAGCTGCTCGTCCCAGACGCGGCGCAGGAGCTCCTCGGGGCTGACGACGGCGCCGTCGGCGCGCAGCAGGACCTCGAGCACCCCGAACTCCTTCGGGCTCAGCGCGACCGGCTCGCCGTCGCGGCTGACGTCGCGGCGGGCCGGGTCGAGGCGCACGCCCGAGCGCTCGAGCACCGGCGGCAGCGACGGGCCCGCACGGCGCTGGAGCGCGCGCAGGCGCGCCATCAGCTCGGCGAACGCGAACGGCTTGGGCAGGTAGTCGTCGGCCCCGAGGTCGAGGCCCTCGATCCGGTCGTGGACCTCGGCGGCGGCGGTCAGCATGAGGATCCGCGGCGGCCTCTCGCTGCCGACGAGGTGGCGGCAGACCTCGTCGCCGTGGACCTCGGGCAGGTCGCGGTCGAGCAGCACTGCGTCGTACTCGATCGCCGACGCGCGCTCGATCGCCGCGCGGCCGTCGAGCGCGACGTCGACCGCGCAGCCGGCGCGCCGCAGCCCGCGCGCGAGCGCCGCCGCGAGCCTCGGCTCGTCCTCCGCGATCAGGACGCGCACGCGGGCCTGCCCTGGATCATGCGACCCAGGATAGGCCCGTTTGGGGGTGCCGGAGGGGCCCACGTGGGCCCCGGAGGCGGGGCCCCCATGCGATCTGCATCGCTAGTCGCGCTTCCCGCGCCCGTACAGGAGGGCGAACATCTTCCACAGGCGCTTGGTCGTCTTCGCCTTGTACGGGTACATGTGGATGTCCTTCTTGGGGTGCAGGCGGGACACCACGATCGCCTGCTGCTGCGTGTACTTGCGGATGCCTCCCGCGCCGTGGCGCGAGCCCATGCCCGAGGACTTCCAGCCGCCCATCGGCAGCTCGAGCGCGGTGTAGTTGACGAGCGCGTCGTTGACGCACACCGCGCCCGCCTCGACGCGCCGGGCGACGGCCTCGCCGCGCGAGACGTCCTTCGAGAAGACCGAGGCCCCGAGCCCGTAGGGCGAGTCGTTGGCCAGCCGGATCGCCTCCTCGGCGTCCTCGACCTTCATGATCGGCAGCGTCGGGCCGAACGTCTCCTCGCGCATGCACGCCATGTCGTGGGTGACGTCGGTCAGGATCGTCGGCTCGAACCAGTAGCCGCCCTCGCCGTCGTGGCCGCGGTGCCCGCCGACGAGCACCTTCGCGCCCTTGGCCTTGGCGTCCTCGACGTGGCGCTCGACGATGTCGACCTGCGGCGGGAACGTCATCGAGCCGACGTCGATCGTGCCCGGCCCGTGGCCGACGCCCTGGCGCAGGCCCTTCGTCTTCTCGACGACCTTGCTCACGAACTCGTCGTAGACGGGCGCCTCGACGTACACGCGCTCGACCGAGATGCATGTCTGGCCGCCGTTGAACATCGCGTAGTAGACGGCGTGGTTGGCGGCGCGCTCGAGGTCGGCGTCGGAGAGCACGATCATCGGGTCCTTGCCGCCCATCTCGAGCGACACGGGCGTGAGCGTCTCGGCCGCCTTCTGCATGACCTTCTTGCCGGTCGCCGTCGAGCCGGTGAACATGATCATGTCGACCTCGTCGACGAGCGCGGCGCCGGTCTCGCCGCGGCCGGTGGCGACCTGGAAGACGCCGTCGGGGATGCCGCACTCGCGCAGGCCCGCGGCCATCTTCAGGCTCGTCAGCGGCGTGATCTCGCTCGGCTTGAGGATGACCGCGTTGCCGGCGGCGAGCGCCGGGATGCAGTCGCCGAAGGAGTTCGTCAGCGGGTAGTTCCACGGGCCGATCACGCCGATCAGGCCGAGCGGCTTGTAGCGCAGGATCAGCTTCTTGCCCTTCACCATCACCGCCGAGGAGTGGACCTTCTCGTCGGCGAGGTACTTGGGCGCGTGCTTGGCCCAGAAGCCGAACGCCGACGCGCCGTAGCCGAGCTCCGCGAGCTGGGCGTCCTCGAACGCCTTGCCGGTCTCGGCGACGATCGTGTTGGCGACGTCCTCGGCATTGTCGACGAGCCACTTCTGCATGCGCCGCAGGACGCGCCCGCGGCCCTCGAAGCCGAGCGCCTCCCAGGCCGGCTGCGCGGCGCGGCCCTTGCGCGCCATCTCGCGCACCTGCTCGGCGGTCGTGTCCGGGACGTGGGCGATGACCTCGCCCGTGGCCGGGTTCTCGACCGCGATGTCCGCCGCGGCCGCGGCATGACCGTTCTGCGGCTTGGCTGCCTGCTCGACGGCGGTCTCTTCCACGCTGGCCATGTGGCCCCCTCCTGCTTGCTTGACGCCACGTCGAAGCCTATCGCTGCGCGTAGGGTTCGCGACCATGATCCGCTCCGAGCACGTCCAGCACTACCTCGACGACCTGCGGCCCCGCCGCGACGACCTGCTGACCGAGATGGAGGCGCTCGCGCAGCGCGACGGGATCCCGATCGTCGAGTGGGAGACCGGGCGCCTGCTGGCGACCCTCGTGCGCGCGCTGAAGCCCGCGCGCGTGATCGAGGTCGGCACGGCGATCGGCTACTCGACGGTGCACATGGCGCGCGAGATGGGCCACGGCCAGACCATCCACACGCTCGAGCGCGACCCGGAGCGGATCGCGGCGGCGCGCGCCTTCTGGTCGCGCGACGGGGTCTCCGACCGGATCGAGCTGCACGAGGGCGACGCGCTCGAGTCGCTCGCCGCGCTCGACGGCCCGTTCGACCTCGTCTTCCTCGACGCGACGAAGACCGAGGTCGAGGACTACCTGCGCGCGCTCGACGGCAAGCTCTCGGCCCGCGCGCTGCTCGTCGTCGACAACCTGCTGATGAGCGGCGAGGCCGCGCTCCCCGACGAGCACGAGGGCCGCTGGGCCCGCGACTCGATCGTCGCCGGCCGCGCCGCCGCGCGCATGCTCATGGCCTCCGAGGAGTGGCTCTTCTCGCTCCTGCCCGTCGGCGACGGAGTCGGCCTCGCCTCCCGCCGTGCGGACTGAGCGCCGCGGGCCGGGCGCACCGAGCCCGCGCGACGTTATGCACGCATACGCTGCTTAGGTGCACGCGCGCCGGTGGCCGGCGCGACGCCGGCGCCGTAGGCGCTCGCCTCAGCCCTCGATCGTCAGCGTCGCGATGCCGATCGGCTCGACCGGGCGGTCGCGGGAGTCGGTGTTCGTGGTGCCGATGCGGTCGACGACGTCCATCCCGCCCGTGACCTGGCCGAACACCGTGTGCTTGCCGTCGAGCCAGGGGGCGGCCTCGGCGGTGACGACGAAGAACTGCGAGCCGTTGGTGTCCGGGCCGGCGTTCGCCATCGCGAGCGCGCCGCGGACGATCTTGTGCGGGTTGATCTCGTCCTCGAACGTGTAGCCCGGGCCGCCGGTGCCGGTGCCCTGCGGGCAGCCGCCCTGGATCATGAAGCCGTCGATCACGCGGTGGAAGATGAGGCCGTCGTAGAAGCCCTGGCCCGCGAGTTGCTTGAAGTTCGAGACCGTCTTGGGCGCGTCCTCGTCGAACAGCTCGAAGGTGATGTCGCCCTCGGTCGTCTTCATGGTGGCCACGGACATCGCTGGCCTCCCTTCGGTGTCGTGGGTTCGCGGAGCGTCTAGGTGAAGAGCTGCAGCTCGCCGAGCCGCACCGTCTGGCCCGTCTCCGGCGGCTGGGTGAACCACAGCAGCAGGTGGCGGAAGCGCTTCGTGCCGGAGTTCAGCACGATGCGCTCCTTGCCGTCGCCCGCCACGTTGCCGTCGGGCGCCGCGACGCCCGGCTGGCTGGCGTCGACGTTCGTGCGCGTGGCCAGGTGGATCCAGCGCGAGTCGACGACGTCCGGCGGCAGCACGGTCGAGCCGGTGCCGTAGACCTCGACCTCGAAGCCCTCCGTGTGCGTCCACAGCATCAGCGAGCGCACGTTGACCGGGTTCGTGATGTCGACGACGTAGCCGACGCCCATCTCGTCCGGCGTGGCGACGGTGACGAACCACGACGTCGACGGGTTGCCGTCGAGCGCGCGCGTGGGGTCGCCCTGGGCGCTCGCGCGCCCGTAGGGGTCGTAGAGCGTGCCGTTGCTCGGGTCGAGCGTCACCTGCTGGCCCGTGGTGGCGCCGGTGCGCGGCGCCGCGTGGTGATGCGTCGTCGGCTTCGACGGCGCGCGCGTGACGGGCTTGACGGGCGTGACGGGCTTGGCGGTGACCGTGGGCGCGGGCTGCGGCGTCGCAGGCGGCGCGACCTTCGGCAGCGCCTTGGTGGGCGTCGTGGCGGCGGGCGGCGGCGCGGCCGGCGTGGTCGCCGCAGGCGGCGGCGTCACCGCGGGCGGCGCCTGCGCGATCGCGTTGGCGGGCGGCGGCGGGGGCGCGGCGGCCTGGCGGCCGGCGTCGCCGCTCACGGCCGCGTAACTGGCGACCGCGGCGCCCGCGAGCAGCAGCACGGTCAGCGAGGAGACGGTCGCGAACGCGCGCCGGCCGGGCGGCGCGGCGGCCGCGGCGGGCGCCGCCGTGCCGCATTCCAGGCACCATTCCTGGCCCGCGGCCAGACCCGCACCGCAGGCCTCGCAGGTCCGGGCGGGCGCGGTGGCGGGCGCAGGCGGCTCGGGGGCGCGCGGCGTGAACCGCGTCTCGGCCTCGGCGAGCGTCACGGGGGCAGGGTACACAGGCACTCTCCGGAACTAACGCGATAGTCCAGGAGAGGTTGCGTTGCTACCGCGCGCTACGAGGCGGCGAGCTCGACCCGCAGGCGCGTCCCGCGCACCTCGGCGCCGTCGACGGCCTTCACGACGCGGTCGGCGTCCTCGCGCGGCACCGACAGGAACGAGAAGCGCTCGAGCACGCGCACGTCGCGCACCGCCTCGCCGTCGAGCCCGGCCTCGCTCGTGACGGCGTACACGAGGTCGGCTACCTCGATGCCCTCGGCGCGGCCGCCGGAGGCGATCAGCTTCGCGAACTCCTCGTCGCCGTTGCGCGCGATGTGCGGCTTGGAGTGGCGCCGCGGGCGCTCCTGGACGGGCGCGGGCGCCACGTGCGCGCCCTCGGACCACTGCGCGATCCCGGTGCCGACGTGCTTCTCGATCGCCGCGAGCTCACGCTGCTGGCGCGGCTCGACGAACGTGATCGCCCGGCCGCTGCGCCCGACGCGCCCCGTGCGCCCGATGCGGTGCACGTAGACGTCCGGGGAGATCGGGACGTCGAAGTTGATGACGTGGGTGACGGTCGAGATGTCGAGGCCGCGGGCGGCGACGTCGGTGGCCACGAGGATCGGCACGCGCCCGCCCTTGAAGGCGAGCATCACGCCGTCGCGCTGGCC
The DNA here is from genome assembly GCA_035765835.1 of Solirubrobacteraceae bacterium. Lineage (GTDB taxonomy): Bacteria > Actinomycetota > Thermoleophilia > Solirubrobacterales > Solirubrobacteraceae > JAOPZW01. The sequence goes on along the minus strand of DASTWP010000066.1, from coordinate 19,921 downwards.
CTGCGACATGTCGCCGTGCAGCGCGCGCACGTTCAGCCCGCGGTCGCGCAGCTTCTTGTGCAGCTGGTCGCAGCGGATCTTCGTGCGCACGAAGACGATCGCCTGCTCGGGCCGCTCGGCGCGCAGCACCTCGACGAGCTGGTCGGCCTTGTCCGCCGGCTTGACCTCGAGCGAGAACTGCTCGACGGTGTCCACGGTCAGCGTGTCGCTCTTGACCTTCACGTGGACCGGGTCGTAGAGGTAGCGGTCTGCGAGCGCGCGGATCGGCGGCGGCATCGTCGCGCTGAAGAGCGCGGTCTGGCGCGAGTTCGGCGTCAGCGAGAGGATCCGCTCGACGTCCTCGAGGAAGCCGAGGTCGAGCATCTCGTCGGCCTCGTCGAGCACGACGAAGCGGCACGAGTGCAGGATCAGCGACGCGCGCTGGATCAGGTCGAGCACGCGCCCGACCGTGCCCACGACGATCTGGCCGCCGGTGCGCAGCTGGGCCTGCTGGGAGCGGATCGGCGCGCCGCCGAAGACCGCCACGACGTCGACCCCCTTGCGCTCGGCGTAGGCGCGGATCGCCTGCGTGACCTGGATGCAGAGCTCGCGTGTCGGCGTCAGCACGAGCGCCTGGACGTCGGGGTCCTCGGGGTCGACGTGCTCGATGATCGGCAGGCCGAAGGCGGCGGTCTTGCCCGATCCGGTCTGTGCCTGGCCGATCACGTCGCGGCCCTCCAGCAGCGGCGGGATGCCCTGCTCCTGGATCGGGCTGGGCTGCTCGTAGCCGACGTCACGGACCGCGGCGAGGATCGTTTCGGATAGGCCGAGCTCGGCGAACGTCGTCATCGCGTAGGAGACTATGCGGTGGGGTCGAGCAGCACCTTGCCGGTCGTGCGCCGCTCGGCCAGGTCGACCTGCGCCTGCGCCGCCTGGGCAAGCGGATAGGTGCCGCCGAGCACTGCGCGCAGCTCGCCGCGCTGCACGCGCGCGAAGAGGTCCGCGAGCGCCTCGTCGACCATCGCCGGCCGGCCGAGGCAGGAGAAGAGCCAGAAGCCGACGATCGCGTGCGAGGCGCGCATCAGCTTGCGCGTGTGCACCTCGTTGCCCTTGCGCGAGGAGATCCCGTAGGTCACCAGGCGGCCGAACGGCGCGAGCGCCGCGAGCGACTGCTCGAAGACCTCTCCCCCGATCGCCTCGAAGACGACGTCGACCTCCTCGCCGAGGTTGGCCTCGACCAGGCGCTCGCGCAGCCCTTCGGCGTCGCCGTCGAGCGCCACGTCGGCGCCGAGCTCGAGCGCCAGCGCCCGCTTCTGCTCGGTCGAGGCGGTCGCGATCACGCGCCCCGCCCCCATCGCGCGGCCGAGCTGCACGGCGAGCGAGCCGACGCCGCCGGCCGCCGCGTGGATCACGACGGACTCGCCGGGCGCGAGCTTCGCGCTCGTGCGGTAGAGGTGCCAGGCGGTCAGCCCCTGGATCAGCATCGCGATCGCGGTGCCGTCGTCGACGCCGTCGGCGATCCGGAACGTGCTCGACGCGGGCGCCGTCGCGTACTCCGCGTAGCCGCCGGTGCCGCACAGCGCCACCACGCGCTCGCCGGTGTCCTCGCGCACGCCGGCGACCTCGCCGCCGGGCACGAGCGGCAGCTCCTGCGCGGCGAGGTACTCGTTGCGGCGCTGGTGCGTGTCGGCGAAGTTGATCCCGGCGCGCGCGACGCGGATCAGCACCTCGCCCTCGCCCGGCTCGGGGACCGGTATGTCGACGAGCTCGAGCACCTCGGGCCCGCCGAACTCGCGTTGCTGGATCGCACGCATCGGCGCGCGGCAGGGTACCCTCGCGCCCCCTATGAGCGTCACCGTCGTCGGATCGATCGCCTACGACGCCGTCAAGACCCCGTTCGGCGAGCGCGAGCGGATGCTGGGCGGCGCCGCGACGCACTTCGCCCTGGCGGCCTCGTTCTTCGACGAGGTGCGCGTCGCCGGTCCGGTCGGCGAGGACTTCGACGAGCGCGAGATGGAGATCCTGCGCACCCGCGGCACGATCACCGAGGACGTCGAGCGCGTCGCCGGCGGCAAGACCTTCTTCTGGAAGGGCGAGTACGGGTGGGACCTCAACTCCCGCGAGACGCTCGACACGCAGCTCGGCGTCTTCGAGACCTTCGAGCCCCGCCTCTCGCAGGCCGCGCGCGACTGCGAGGTCCTGTTCCTCGCCAACATCGTCCCCGCGCTCCAGCTCCAGGTGCGCGAGCAGTGCGCCCGCGCGCGCTTCGTCGCGATGGACTCGATGAACCTGTGGATCGACATCGCGCGCGAGGACCTGGTCCGCGTGATCGAGCGCGTCGACTGCGTGATCCTCAACGACGCCGAGCTGCGCCAGCTCACCGAGCAGCCGAGCATCCTCGGCGCCGCGCGTGCGGTGCTCGCGATGGGCCCGAGCGCGGTCGTCGCCAAGCAGGGGGAGTACGGCGCTGCGCTCGTGACCGAGGAGGGCTTCTTCGCGCTGCCCGCCTATCCGCTCGAGACCGTGGTCGACCCGACCGGCGCCGGCGACACGTTCGCGGGCGGCTTCGTCGGCTACGTCGCCGCGCACGGCGACGAGCCCGCAGGCCACGACCTGCTCACGCGCGCGATGGCCTACGGCACCGCGCTCGCCTCGTTCAACGTCGAGGAGTTCGGCACCGAGCGCGTCGCCCGCCTGCGCGCCGAGGAGATCGGCGAGCGCGTGCACGCGCTCCAGCGGATGACGACGTTCGCGGACGCGGCGCCCGCGGCGCTGCGCGGCTGAGCCCCGCCCACGACCACTTCCCTTCACCCCCTGGAGGGAAGTGGCGATCCGTGCCGCTGTAGCCGGATCAGCGGGGCGGGCCGAGCAGGATCTGCACCACGAGCGCGGAGGCGCGGGGGCGGCCGGCCATCGCGGCGACGAGGCCGCCCCAGGCCGCGGCGAGGATCTCGGCCGGCACATCGCGCCGCAGGCCCTCCTCGCGCGCGCCGCGGGCGAGGATCGCCGCGACGGTGCCGTCGTCGGCGGGCACGAAGCCCGGCAGGCGGTAGCGCTCGAGCACCTCGACGGCGGCCTCCGTGACGCGCTCGAGCGCGTCGCGGGCGGGCCCGTCGGCCGGGCGCGCCGCCGACAGCGCGGCGGTCGCCTCGGTCGCCGCGCGGGCGCGCACGGCGTCCAGCAGCTCCTCGCGCGTGGCGAAGTGGCGGTAGACGGTCGCGCGATGCACGCCGGCCACCTCCGCGACGTGGTGCATCGAGGCGTCGGGATCGCTCGCCAGCGCGAGCCGCGCCGCCTCGACGATCGCCTCCAGGTTCCGCCGCGCGTCCATCCGCCGCGGCCGCACCAGCATGCTCTGCGCCTCGCCCCCAGCCACGGGCGTCAGCCTACGTGACCGCCTCTAACGTTGCGCCGGATATCGGTCGATAGGGATCAGGACGCGGCCACGGAGGGCCGCGTTTCTGCTTTCGCGGCGCGTCGCGCCGCCGGGAACTCGCGCAGCGGCGGCGGCAGCAGCGGCCGCACGCCGCCCGCGCCGCGCAGCAGCAGGGCAAGCGCGCGCTCGCGCCCGGGCCCCCACGCGTAGCCGTACTGCGCCCGCAGCCCCGGCGGCAGCAGCCCGACCGTCGCGAGGCCGGCGACCGCGAACGCGGGCCGCAGCGGCAGCGCCACCCGCGGGCCGACCACCGTCGCCGCGATCCGCTGCGCGTCCTCGCCGACCGCCAGCTCGTCGCGCTCCATCCGCACGAGGTAGTCCGCGAACGCGGCGTGCGTCGCCGGCCAGTGACCCTCGGGCACGCCGCAGGCGCGCGCGAAGCGCCACTGCTCCCGGTAGTAGCGCTCGCGTTCGGCGTCTGACAGCGCCACCACGCAGCGCTCGTAGACGACCAGCGAGGTGTCGACCAGCGTCGCCCACACCCACAGCAGCAGGTCCGGGTCGCGCGCGTCGTACGCGACGCCCTCGCGCGAGACGCCGCTGACGCGCTCGTGCGCGCGCCGCAGCCGCGCGGCCGCGCCCTCGCTCTCGGCGCGCGTTCCGAACACGATCTTGGTGACGGTGTCGAGCGTCCGGTAGAGCCGCCCCCACGGGTCGCGCTCGTAGCCGGAGTGCTGCTCGACGCCGGCCGCGACGAGCGGATGCGCGACCTGCATCAGCAGCGCGCGGCCGCCGCCGAGCAGCAGCACGCCCTCGCGGTTGACGCGCCAGGTGACCGTCTCGGGGCCGTAGAGGCCGTCGTGCGCCACGACCGCGACGGTAGCCCCGCAGACGGATATGCGCCAACCGCGTGCGCGCCGCCTCCCGCAGGGGTAGTCTCGCGCCCGTGAGCTGGACGTTCGTCTACCTCATGCTGGCGCTCAAGATCCCGATCTGCGCGCTGCTCTACATCGTCTGGTGGGCGATCAAGCAGACGCCCGAGCCGGCAGACGAGAACAAGGGCGAGGGGGGCACGAAGCGCCCGCCGCTGCGCCCGCACCCGCGCAAGCCGTTCCCGCGCACCCCGCGCCGCGGCCCGCACGGCGACCCGGCGCCGATCTCCCCGCCGCGCACGCGCACGGTCGTCGCCCGCGCGCGTCCCGTCCATCCCGCCTGACACGGTGTCGCTTTCGCGACGGGGGGACCCGTCTCCGCACCGGGCACCCACGGTGGAGCCGTGGGTCGGATGAGTGCCTCCGACACCCCCAGCTGCCATCCTTGCGGGCGATGAGCCCCACCTCCGTCCTCTCGGACGGCACGATCCGCCGGCTCGTGAACGAGGGCCGCATCCGCATCGACCCGTGGGACGAGCGGATGGTCCAGCCCGCGAGCGTCGACCTGCGCCTCGGCCCCTCGTTCCGCGTCTTCCACAACCACCGCATCACGGCGATCGACCTGCGCGAGCCGCCGGACAACCTGACCGAGCAGGTGGTCGTCGAGCCGGACGAGCCGTTCGTCATCCACCCGGGTGAGTTCTGCCTCGGGCGCACGGAGGAGTGGGTCGAGCTGCCGGACGACATCGTCGCGAGGATCGAGGGCAAGTCGAGCCTCGGCCGCCTCGGCCTGATCGTCCACGCGACCGCCGGCTTCTGCGACCCGGGCTGGAAGGGCACGCTCACGCTCGAGCTGAACAACCTCACGCGCGTGCCGATCAAGCTCTGGCCGGGGCTGCCGATCGCGCAGCTGTCGTTCATGACGCTCGACCGCCCGGCCGAGCGCCCGTACGGCCATCCGGAGCTCGGCAGCCACTACCACGGCCAGGTCGAGGCGACCGAGAGCCGCTACGAGGGCGGCCCTGCAACCGTCCGCGGCGCGGTCGGATAGGTTTCGCGGCCATGCTGGTGCACGCCGTCTCGATCCTCGCCGCCGAGGCCCACAACATCACGGAGCACTCGAAGACGGCGTTCTACATCGTCGGCGTCGCGTTCGCGGCGTGGGCGGTCGTCCTCGCCGTCCTCGGCCTGCGGCGCGCGGACTTCCCCGGCAGCGAGGCAGGCGCGCGCGCGGTGATGGCGCTGAGCCTCGTGCTCGCAGCCGGCTCGATGGCGACGGCCGTCATCACAGCCTGACACCGGTTCGGAGCGCGCGTCGGCGCGCCGTGTCGGGACGCCCCTGGCGGGTAGAGGTCTATCCTCGAAAGAACGAGGAAACCGAGCACGGCACAGGAGAGCGGATGAGCACCGACGCGGAGACGCAGGCGGGCGGCAACGGCGGCGTAGCCCAGGCGGGCGCGGACACGCTGACGGTCACCGACAACCGCACGGGGCAGACCTACGAGGTCCCCGTCACCGACGGCACGGTCCGCGCGATGGACTTCCGCCAGATGAAGGTCGACGAGGACGACTTCGGCCTGATGGTCTACGACCCCGCGTTCACGAACACGGCGTCGACGCGCTCGGCGATCACGTTCATCGACGGCGAGCGCGGGATCCTGCAGTACCGCGGCTACCCGATCGAGCAGCTCGCGGAGCAGTCGACCTATCTGGAGGTCGCCTACCTGCTGATCAACGGCGAGCTGCCGACGCAGGGAGAGCTGGAGCAGTGGATCGGCGAGATCACGATCCACACGTTCGTGCACGAGAACGTGAAGTCGTTCATCCAGGGCTTCCGCCACGACGCGCACCCGATGGGGATGCTGCTCGGCTCGGTCGGCGCGCTCTCGACGTTCTATCCCGACGCGAACGAGATCCACGACGAGCACAACCGCCACATCCAGACGATCCGCCTGATCGCGAAGATGCCCACGCTGGCGGCGTTCGCCTACCGCCACAACCTCGGCCAGCCGTACGTCTATCCCGACAACGACCTGGCCTACAGCGGCAACTTCCTGAACATGATGTACAAGATGACCGAGCTCAAGTACGAGCCCGATCCGCGGATCGCTCGTGCGCTCGACGTCCTCTTCATCCTCCACGCCGACCACGAGCAGAACTGCTCGACCAACGCCGTCCGCTCGGTCGGCTCCTCGCAGGTCGACCCCTACTCCGCGGTCGCGGCCGGCATCGGCGCGCTCTACGGCCCGCTGCACGGCGGCGCCAACGAGGCCGTGCTGCGGATGCTCACGCGCATCGGGGACAAGGACAACATCCCCGACTTCGTGCAGGGCGTGAAGGACGGCAAGGAGAAGCTGATGGGCTTCGGGCACCGGGTCTACAAGAACTACGACCCGCGCGCGAGGATCATCAAGCAGGCCGCCGACGACGTCTTCGAGGTCACCGGCGTCAACCCGCTGCTGTCGATCGCCGTCGAGCTCGAGAAGATCGCGCTCGAGGACGAGTACTTCATCAGCCGCAAGCTCTATCCGAACGTCGACTTCTACTCGGGCCTCATCTACGAGGCGCTCGGCCTGCCGGTCTCGATGTTCCCGGTCATGTTCGCGATCGGGCGCACCAGCGGCTGGATCGCGCAGTGGCTCGAGATGGTGCAGGACTCCGAGCAGAAGATCGCCCGCCCGCGCCAGATCTACACGGGCAAGCGCGACCGCGACTACGTGCCGATCGAGCAGAGGTGATCACCCGCACACAACGCCGGGCCCGCGGGGCCTAGCGTTGCTTGCGTGCACAACATCCGGCCGATCCGACCCGAGGACAAGGCGCTCCTCGAGCGCGGGATCGGCCTGCTGTCGCTGGAGAGCGCCTATCGGCGCTTCCTCGCGCCGAAGTCCGCCTTCACGCTCGCCGAGCTGCGCTACCTGACCGAGGTCGACTTCGCCGACCACTATGCGCTGGTCGCCGTCGACGCCGAGCAGCCGCGCCACCTGATCGCCGTCGGCCGCTGGGTGCGCGACCCCGAGCACCCGGACGCCGCGGAGGTCGCGGTCGTCGTCGGCGACGCCTGGCAGGGCCGCGGGATCGGGACCGAGCTCGGCCTCGCGCTCGCCGACGCCGCCCGCGCCCGCGGCATCCGTCGCTTCACCGCGACCATGCTGACCGAGAACCGCCGGGCCCAGCGCCTCTTCGCCAAGATCTCCGACCGCCTCGAGTCCCACCCGCAGGGGCCGGTCACCGAGCTCTCGGCGGAGCTGGCCGCCGCCTAGCGCGGCGGCTCAGGCCGGCCGCAGGGCCGTAGGCTGCGGGCTGGTGGAGCGCGGCAAGTACAAGGTCACCGTCCGCCGCCGCGGCAAGACCGACCGCGAGCGGCACGCGACGCTGCCCGACGCGCTGCGCGCGCTCGAGGCGCGCCTCGACGAGCTCGCGCCGGCCGAGCGCCGCGGCACCGAGCGCGCGCTGCGCCGCGAGCTCGCGCCGGTGCAGCAGGTCGCCGTACGCGGCGAGATCGCCGGGCCGCGCGGCCTGCGCGGCGGCGTCGACCTGCGCGGCGACGGCTCGACCGAGTCCTACACCGGCCGGTGGCGGCGCAACCTGGTCGAGCGCCGCAAGGGCGAGACCGCCTACGAGGCGCTGGGGCGCGCGCTCTCGAGCTGGGCCGAGTAGGGCCCGCGGCCGGTCAGGCAGGCGGCCCCGCAGCGCGCCGCGAGCTCGAGCGCGCCCTGCAGATCGCGCCCCTCCGCGAGCCCGTAGGTGAGTCCCGCCGCGAACGAGTCGCCGCTGCCGTAGGCGTCCACCGGCGCCCCCGGCAGCGGCGCCGCCACCCATCCGCCGCTCGTCCCGTCGGCGCCGTCCCAGCTGCCGCCCTCCGCGCCCCGCGTCAGCACGACGTGCCGCGGCGCCGGATCGATGCGCGTGCCGCCGAGCGCCTCGCCCGGGTCCTTCGCGCTGCCGACGAGCACGTCGAGCTGCACGCCGGCCTCGGCGATCACGTCGAGCGCGCGCGGGGTGGCGACGAGCACCTTCGCCGCGCGCGCGGCACGCAGCGCGTCCGCGTCGCCGCCGGTGAAGTAGACGCCCTCGTACTCGCCGAGCTCCGCCCACGGCAGCGCGTCGCCGCGGCGCGGCACGCAGCGCGGGCCCAGGACCGTGATCGTGCGCTCGTGGTCTGCGTCGAGGAACGTGAAGCCGCGCCGCTGCGGCTCCTCGCGCACCGCGACCTCGAGCGCGACCCCGTGGCGCTCGCGCAGCTCGCGCGCTGCGCGCTCGCCGAGCTCGTCGTGGCCGAGCGCCGTGTACAGCGTCGCGGCGCCGGCGAGCTTGCGCAGCTGCACCGTGGCGACGGCGCCGCCGCCGGCGGGCTCCTCGAAGAACTCGTCGGAGTGCACGATCTCGCCCTGCCGCGGCAGCCGCGCCACGACCGCGAACTCGATCCACTCGACGTGCCCGACGACGCCGACGCGCGGCATCAGATCCCGAGGACGAGCGCCGGGCCGTTCTCGCGCAGCCAGCGCTGCGGCGCGCGGTAGCCGGGGAGGTGGCGCTCGAGCAGCGCCCAGAAGCGGCGCGAGTGGTCGTGCACGGCGAGGTGGCAGGCCTCGTGCCAGACGACATAGCCGAGCACGTCCTGGGGCGCGAGCAGCAGCCGCCAGTTGAAGCTCATCGCGCCCGTCGAGGAGCAGCTGCCCCAGCGCGTGCGCTGGTTGCGGATCGTCAGCTGCGTGTAGCCGACGCCGATCGCCGCGCAGGCGTCGTCGAGCCGCGGCGCGACCTCCGCGCGGGCGGCGCGCCGGTACCAGCGCTCGACCGCCGGCAGGGGATCGTGGTCCGGCACGAGCAGGACGCCCGCGCGCCGGTGCGCGCGCGTGCGGCCGGGCTGGGCGCGCAGCTCGAGCGCCTCGCCGAGGTAGGGCACGCATCCGGGCGGTGCCAGCTGCGCCGCGCGCTCGCGCGCCGCCGCGACGGCGGCGAGGCGCTTCTCGATCCACGGCCGCAGCTCGGCGATCGCCGCGGCGGCCTCGCGCTGCGCGGCCCGCTGGGGCAGCACCACCTCGACGCCCGCGTGCGCGTCGACGCACACCCGCACGCGCCGCGCGCGCGCCGATCGCCGGACCGTGAACTCGAGCTCCTCCTCCATCCGCCCCCAGCCTACGAGGCGCGGCGGCGGGCCCGACCCGTTGGGGGCCCCGCCTCCGGCCCTCACGTGAGGGCCTCCGGCACCCCCTAGTCCCCGTCGAGGGCGCCGAGCACCGCGTCGACCACGTCGGGGTCGAACTGCGTGCCGGCGTGCTCGCGCAGCTCGGCGCGCGCGACGCGCTCGGGCAGCGGGCCGCGGTAGGGGCGGTCGGAGCGCATCGCGTGGTAGGCGTCGGCGGCGAACACGATGCGGGCGCCGAGCGGGATCGCGTCGCCGCTGAGGCCGTCGGGGTAGCCCGCGCCGTCCCAGCGCTCGTGGTCGTGGCGGACGATCCGGCGCACGGCGGCGAGCGCCGGGGCGTCGCCGAGGAGCTGCTCGCCCTCGACCGGGTGGCGGCGGATCAGCTCGCGCTCCTCGTCGCTCAGCGGGCCGGGCTTCGCGAGCACGGCCTCCGGGATCGCGAGCTTGCCGATGTCGTGGAACGTGGCGCCGAGGCGCAGGTCGCGCAGCTCGCGCTCGGGCAGCCCGAGGCGGCGGCCGGCCTCGACGGCCAGCTCGGCGACGGCGCGCGCGTGGTCGGGGCTGTGGCGCTCGCGCGTCTCGAGCGCGGCCGCGAGCGCCTCCGCCCCCGCGAGGTAGCCGCCGCGCAGCTCGGCGAGCCGCGCGGCGCTGCGCAGCCCGGCGCCGACGGCGTCGGCCACGAGCTGCGCCATCCGCGCGTCGTTCTCGTCGAACGCCGCGGGCGCGGCGGCGGCGAGGTCGATCGCCCCCCACAGCTCGGCGCCCGCGTACAGCGGCACCGCGAGCTCCGACGCCATCCCCTCGGCCGCGAGCCCGGCGTACAGCGGGTCGCGCGCCGCATCCGTGACGAGGACCGGGCGGCGCTCGCGCAGCGCGCGCCCCGCGGCCCCCTCGTCCTGCGGCCGCGCGGCGAGCGGCGGCGGCTCGGGGCCGCCCTCGCGCAACGCCACGGCGACCGGCTCGAGCGTCCCGCTCTCCAGCCGCAGGATCGCTCCGCGATCGAACGACAGCAGGCTGCGCATCTCGCGCATCGCGGTCGCGGCGAGCTCGCCCGGGTCGGTCATCGCGACCAGCCGCGGCGCGAGGCGGGCGGCGGCCGTCAGCCGGCGAACGCGGGCCTCCTCGTCGTCGCGGCGCGGCGCGGCGTCGCGCTCGTGCGGGGCCTCGCGGGCGACCGCGAGCGCGCGGCGCCGGCGCTTGGCCTCGAGCATCCCCGCGTCGGCGCGTTCGAGCAGGCCGGTCGCGTGATCCCCCGGGCGCCACCCGGCCATGCCGGCGTAGACGCCGAGCTTCGCGCCTTGCGGGAGCGGCGCGCGTGCGATGTCGGCGACGGCGCGCTCGACGACGGGCCGCGCCTCGGCCTCGGTCGTGCGCGTGAGGATCAGGCCGAACTCGTCGCCGCCGTAGCGCGCGACGACGTCGTGCAGGCGCACGGAGGCGCGCAGCAGCTCGCCGACGGAGCGCAGGACCGTGTCGCCGGTCAGGTGGCCGAAGCGCTCGTTGACCTGCTTGAAGCCGTGGAGGTCGAGGAGCACGAGCGTGAACGGCTCGGCCAGGCGCTCCGCGCGCGAGACCTCCTCGCGCAGGCGCGCCTGCATCGCCGCGTGGTTGAGGCAGCCGGTCAACGAGTCGAGCGTCGCCGCGCGTTTGGCCTCGGCGTGCTGGTCGGCGTTGCGCAGCGCCGCGCCGGCGACGTCCGCGAACGCGCTCAGCAGCTCGGCGTCCTCCTCGCTCACGGTGCGCGCGCCGGCGAAGCCGACCGCCACGACGCCGTCCAGCTCCTCGCGCCCGCGGCGCAGCGGCACCGCCACGGCGCTGCGGACCCCGTCGAACGCGGCGGTCGTGCGCGGGAACGCGACCTCGTGCTGGTAGTCGTTGGTCAGCAGCGGCTCGCCGCTGGAGAGCACGCGGCCCACGAGGCCCGTCGACGACGGGCGGTGGCCGATGATCGGGGCGGGCAGGCCGTGCGCCGCCAGCAGCATCAGCATCCCGACGCCGCGGCCGGCGTAGACGACGGCCATGTCCGCGCCGAGTGCCGCGGCCGCCTCGGCGCAAAGGGTGTCCAGCACCACGTCCGGCCGCAGCGTGGCGTTCAGCGCCTTCGCGGCGCGCACGAGAGCCGCCTGCTGGGTCGCGCGGCGCTCCGCGTCCGCGACCGCCCGCGCCAGCTCCTCGTGCGGCACGTGCTCGGCCGGGGCGGGCATGCCTGCAGCATGACGTATGAACGCGGCGAGCGGTATAGCAACTGCGACGAACGGTCTACAACACTCGTCCAGCGGCGTTCTTGGCCTAGAGCACGCGCAGCGTGCGCAGCGAGGTGTCGCGCGCGACGATGGAGCCGCCCGCGTCGCGGACCTCGATCAGGTACTGCACGGCGTCGGCGCTGACGCGGAAGCCCTCGAGGATCACCGGGATGCCCGGCGGATAGACCTCGACCTCCTCGGCGGCGACGCGCCCGACCGCCTCGCGCAGCGGCAGCTCGTGGCCGAGCGCCTTGGCGTAGCGGCGTGCGGCGTAGGGGTGCATGACGGGGCGGTCCTCGATCGCGCTGAAGGGATTGCCCGGCATCGGCTCGCGGCCGCCGCCTGGCAGCACCTGGCTCCCAAGGATCGCGGCCAGCGCGTCGACGGTGTCGGCGACCGCCTCCGGACCGAGCTGGAAGGCCGTGATCAGCGTGATCGTGTGCACGCCCGCCTTCTCGATCACGATGTGGCGCTCGACCAGCGCGTGCGCGACCTCGTACCCCGTGAGCGCGTAGCGGCTGAGGCCGACGGTCGTCTTGACGAGGTCGCAGGCGCCGACGTTCGCGGAGACCGAGCGCAGCCACTCGGGGTCCTCCATCCAGTCGAGGTCCGGCAGCCGGGCGCGCAGCGCGTCCTTCAGCTCGCGCGTGCGCGCGATCGCGCGCCCGAGCGCCTCCTCGCCCTGCGCGGCAAGCGTCCGCACCGCGGCGTCGGCGGAGGCGAGCAGGTGGTAGCTCGGCGAGGTCGTGACGTACTCGCGGTAGGCCTCCTCCATCAGCTCGGAGTCCACGCGGCCCTCCTGCCAGTGGATCAGGCCCGTCTGCTGCAGGCCGCCGGCGAGCTTGTGCGTGGACTGCACGCAGATGTCCGCGCCCGCGGCCATCGCGCTCTCCGGCAGGTCGGGATGGAAGTGCAGGTGCCCGCCCCACGCCTCGTCGACGATCACCATCGCCGTGTCGGAGAGCTCGTGGACGGTCTGCGCGATCGCGCGCGTGTCGGCGGCCAGCCCCTCGTAGGTGGGGCTCGTGTAGAGCACGGCGATCGCCTCCGGGTAGCGCCGCAGGCCGTGCGCGATCTCCTCGACGCCCGGCGGCAGCAGCGCCTCGAAGCGCGGCTCGTAGGGCGCGGGCAGGAAGCGGAAGTCCAGGCCGAACGCCTTGATCCCGTTGATCACGGAGTGGTGGATGTTGCGCGCCACCAGCACCAGCGCGTCCGAGCGCTCGAGCGCGAGCATCCGCAGCACGACCCAGTTCGAGCCGCTCGAGCCGTGGACCGAGAACATCGTGCGGTCGGCGCCCTCGGCCGCGGCCGCGAAGCGCTCGGCCTCGCCGAAGACGCCGGTGTGGTCGACGAGCGTGCCGAAGAACCCGGCCGAGATCGACACGTCCGAGGCGTAGAAGTCCTCGACGCGCTCCTGCTCGGCGAGGATCGAGGGCGTGCACCAGCGGTGGTAACGCCCGACGTCCTCGTTGAGCACGCGGACGATCGGCGACGGGCTCGGCCGCGCCCCGGTCCTGGCATCGGTCACTCAGGCGGAGATAATCAGGCCGTGCCGCGCTCCGTCGTCCGCCTGCCGCCCGACGTCCGGCCGCCGTTCGAGGTCTACCTCAACGGCGTCCCCCAGGAGCTCGGCGCCGACTACCGCATCGAGTCCGGCGCGCTCGTCTTCGAACGCGAGCTGCGCCGCGACCGCATCAGCCGCTGGCGCTGGCTCGTCGGGGCGATGGGCATCGGCACCTACCGCCAGGACGACAGCGTCGACATCCGCTACGAGCGCGCGGACGGCACGCCCGCGGTGGCGGAGGGGCTGGCGATCGAAGGGGGCTGAATGGCGACACGCCAGCGCCGCCCGGCCATCGCGCGGATCCGCGCGCCGCGGTCGGCCACCGGCTGGGCGGTGCTCACGTGCCTCGCCGCCTTCGGGCTGCTGTGCCTGCACGTGCTCCGGCAGGGCTATCAGCAGGACACGTGGCTCGCGCTCGTGGCGGGTCGCGAGGTGGCGACGCGCGGGATCCCGCACCATGACGCGCTGACGGTGATCTCGGCCGGGAGGAGCTGGGTCGACGCGCAGTGGGCCTCGCAGCTCGCGATGTACGGCATGGACCGGCTGCTCGGCCTGCGGCTGCTCGGGGCCGTGCAGGTCCTCTTCAGCGTCGGCAGCCTGGCGGCCGCCGCCGCGCTCGCGCGGCGCCTGGGCGCCTCGGCGCTGGCCGTCCTGCTGATGCTGCCCTGGGCCGCGTTCCTGCTGCTCGAGGTCGGCTTCGAGGTGCGCCCGCAGACGCTGGCCTATCCGTTGTTCGTCGCCCTGCTGGCGCTGCTGGCGAGCGACGCTCGCGCACATGCCTCGCGCGTGCTCTGGTCGCTGCCGCTCCTCGCCCTGTGGGGCAACGTCCACGGCTCCGCAGCCCTCGCTGCGGCGCTCGTGATGCTGCGCGGCGTCACGCTCGCCTGGAGCGAACGTCACGCCCGCGCCGCGGGACCCGTCATCCGCGCCGCCGTGCTGACGGTGGGCGCATTCGGATGCCTGCTGGTCACCCCGTACGGCAGCGCGACCCTTTCGTACTACGACCACACCCTGCTCGCCTCGACCTTCCACCGCTATGTCAGCGAGTGGCGGCCGCTGACCGCCGCGCCGAAGGTGGCGGTGCCGGCCTTCGCGTTGATGGCGGCCATGCTTTGGACGGCGCTCCGCCGCCCGCTCCGGGTGCCGGCCTGGGACCGGCTCGCGCTCCTGCTGACCGCAGGCGCCGCCGTCCTCGCCCTTCGCAACGTCGTCTGGTTCGGGCTCGCGACGCTCGCGCTCGGCAGCGTCTGGTTCGCGCCTCTGCTGGAGCGCTCGGCGTCGGCGGGAGCCATGGTGAGGGTCGGGATGCACCGCGCGCTCGCCCTCGGCGCCTGCACGACGCTGCTCGCGATCGCCGTGCTCACCGTCGACCATGGGGACGGCTGGTTCTCGTCGCGATATCCGGCCGCGGCGCTCGCACCCATCGCCGCCGCGACGAGACACGGGCGGGGCGACGTCTTCGCCGACGACCGCTACGCCGACTGGCTGCTCTGGCGGATCCCTGCGCTGCGCGGCCGCGTCGCCTACGACGCGCGCTTCGAGCTGCTGCACACGAGCGAGCTCGCGAGCCTCGCCGCGTTCGCGCGGGCAGCCACGCCCGGCTGGCCCGCGCCCGCAGCGGGCTACCGCGTGCTCGTCCTCGACCGGCGGACGAGCGCGGCGGCGCGGTTCGGCCGCCTGCCCGGAGAGCGCGTCCTCTTCCGCGACCGGCGGACGCTCGTGCTGCTCAGCGGGTGATGCCGGCCCGCACCGCGAAGACGGCGGCCTGGATGCGGTTCTCGATCGCGAGCTTGTCGAGGATGCTCGCGACGTGGTTCTTGACCGTCTTCGGGCTGATGAACAGCTCGCCGGCGATCTCGGAGTTCTCCTTGCCCTCGGCCACGAGGCGGAGGATCTCGACCTCGCGGTCGGTCAGGTCGCCCGTCGGCTGCTCGTCGTCGCGAGGGTCGGGCGCCGTCGCCCGGAGGCGGTTGACGAGGTGCGCGGCGATCCGCGGGGAGATCATCGACTCGCCCATGCCGGCGGCGCGAACGCTCGCGACGAGGTCCTGCGCGGAGGCGTCCTTGAGCTGATAGCCGCAGGCGCCCGCGAGGATGGCGTCCAGGACGGGCCCCTCTTCCGAGGCGATCGTGAGCATCAGGATGCGCTGGTCGGGATCCTCGGAGAGGATCGCGCGCGTGGCCTCGAGGCCGTCCATGAGCGGCATCGACAGATCCATGATCACGACTTCGGGACCGAGGTCCCGCGTCAGCTGCACGGCCTGGCGGCCGTTGGATGCCTCGCCGGCGACCTCGATGCCGTGCTGCTCCAGCAGCCGCCCCAGGCCCCGCCGGAACAGGACGTGATCGTCAGCGATCAGAACCCGCATCGTCTTGTCCGTTCCCCCAAGGAGCGGTGGTGAGTCGTCCATGCCACCGTAATCCAGCATGGTAGCGGCAGACTAGGGTTGCAGGGAAAGATTCGCGGCGGACGAACGACGCCTACGGAATTGACCACACGGCAGGCCACACGGACGGACATGCTCGGCGAGGTCCGCGACCGGGCGATCCGCCCGGCGGGGGTTTCGCTCGCGGCCGTCGCCGGGGTGATCGCCGTCGGGGTGACCCTGCTCGTGGCGGTGGTGCCCGGACTGGGCTCGGCCTTCCGCAGTGCGTCGACCAACGTGGCGATCGACACCGCGGGCACCCTGGCGCTGGGGCTCACCTCGGCGATCATGGCCGGGCGCGCGCGGCAGGCCGCCCGCCGGTCGGACCTGTTGCTGGCGATGGCCCTCCTCGTCACGGCGGTCGCGACCCTCTGCTTCCAACTGATCCCGACGCTCTCCGCGGACCACACGCGGACCTTCGTGACTTGGGCGCTCGCAGGCTCCCGCGTCATCGCGGCGGGCCTGTTCCTCGCCGCGGCGCTCGGCCCGTCGATCGCCCTCGAACGACCTGCCCGCGCAGTCGCGACCGGTCTGCTCGCCGCCATGGCCGCCACCGGCGCCATGACGGGACTGATCGCAGCGCTGACGGGGGTCCTCCCCGTTGTCGACGAGCCGTTCGGCCCGCATCGCGTCTCCCGCGACCTCCTGGGGGGCCCCGTGTCGCTGACGGTCCTCGAGATCCTCCTCACCATGGCCTTATCGGCAGCTACGGCCGGCTTCGCGATCCGGTCGGAGCGCCGCCAGGACCCGCTGCTGGGCTGGATCGCGGCCGGCGTGGCGCTCTTCGCGATCGCGAGGCTGGACTACGCACTGTTCCCGACGCAATACGGCGAGTACGTCTACATCGGCGACTTCGTCGCTCTCGCGGCGTTCGTCGTCCTGCTCACGGGCGCGGCGATCGAGGTCCTCTCGAGCCAGGAAGTGCTCGCCGAGCAGGCGATCCGCGAGGAGCGGCGGCGCCTCGCGCGCGACCTGCACGACGGGCTCGCGCAGGAGCTCGCGTTCATCACGGCGCAGACGCGGCGGCTCGTCCGCGACGACCGCCAGGCGGGTGGTGAGGATCTGCTCGCCGCCGCGCAGCGCGCGCTCGAGGAGTCGCGCCTGGCCATCTCCGGGCTCGTCCGGCGCGGGAGCGAGCCGCTCGAGCGCACGCTGGAGCAGGCCGCGACGAGCACCGCGGCGCGCGCCGGCGTCGAGGTCCAGTTCGATCTCGAGCCGCATATCGACGTCCCGCCGGAGGTGCAGCAGGCACTGCTGCGGGTCCAGAGCCAGGCGATCGTCAACGCCGCCGTGCACGGCCAGGCGCGCGTGGTGTTCATCACGCTGCTCCGCGGCCCGGAGGGATTGCGGCTCGAGGTCGTCGACGACGGCGACGGCTTCGACGTCGATGCGCCGCGCCGGGCCGACAGCCTCGGGCTGCTCAGCATGCACGAGCGCGCTCAGGCGCTCGGAGGCAGCTTGCGCATCCGGTCGCGTCTCGGCGAGGGTACGGTCGTGGAGCTGCTGCTTCCGTGACCATCACCATCCTGCTCGCCGACGACCACGTCCCGACACGCGCCGGCGTGCGGGCGGCCCTCGAGGCTGCCGGGATGACCGTAGTCATCGACGTCGGCACGGGGCCGGACGCCGTGGCAGCCGCGATCGAGCTGCGCCCCGACGCGTGCCTGCTGGACGTGAACATGCCGGGCGGCGGCATCCAGGCCGCCGCTGAGATCGCGGCGCAGGTGCCGGAGACCACCGTCGTGATGCTGGCGGCCGAGGCCGACGACGGGGTGCTCTTCGACGCCCTGCGCGCCGGCGCCCGTGGCTACCTGCTCAAGGACACCGACCCCGACCGCCTGCCGTTCGCGCTGCGGGGCGTCCTGAAGGGCGAGGCCGCGATTCCGCGACGGCTCGTGATGCGCATGGTGGACGAGCTCCAGAGTCGTGACCGGCGGCGGCGGATCCCGCTCGGCCGACCGGGCGCCGAGCACGTCACGGAACGCGAGTGGGAGGTGCTCGAGCATCTGCAAAAGGAGCTCTCGACGCGGCAGGTCGCCGAGCGCATGGGCATCAGCGAGGTGACCGTGCGCCGTCACCTCTCCGCGGCCATGTCCAAGCTGGGCGCGGGCAGCCGCAGCGAGGTGATGGAGCTGCTCAGCCGCGAGGAGCCGTGAACGGGCGCGCGACGCCATAGCGGCTCGCGACCTCCGCGAGCCGCTCGCGCAGGCGGTGCAGCCGGTTGCCGACCTGCGCGAGCTCGGCGTGCAGGTGCGCGATGTCGCGCGGCAGCTGTGGCGCCAGCGGATCCGACAGCAGGTCGTCGACGCGCTCCGCGAGCCGCATCCGCTCGACCTCCAGCTCGAGCGCGTGCGCGTAGCCCCGCGTCAGCAGCGCCTCGACCTCAGGGACCGGCGGGCCACCGGTCGACGACCGCGCCAGCAATCCGTCGAGCGCGGCGTCGAACGACGGCTCGTCCATCTAGGAACCGAGGACCTTCGTGATCTCGATGATCGCGGGGCCCAGCAGCACGACGCCGAGCGACGGGAAGATGAGGAAGACCAGCGGGAAGAGCAGCTTCACCGGGGCGCGCTGGGCGCGCTCCTCCGCCTGCTGGCGCCGGGTCTTGCGCATCTCGATCGCGAGGTTGCGCATGACGGTGCCGATCGAGACGCCGAGCGCGTCGCCCTGGACGACCGCCCGCACGAACGTGCGCACGTTCGGCGTGTCCACCCGCTCGAGCAGGTTCTTCAGCGCCGAGCGCATCCCCAGTCCCATGCGCTGCTCCTGCAGGGTGAGCCGAAGCTCGACGCCGAGCGGCCCGCCGAGCTGCTCTGCGGCGAGCTGCATCGAGCCGCCGAAGCCGACGCCGGCCTCGAGCGTGATCACGATCTGGTCGATCACGTCGGGCAGCTTCAGGTCGATCTCGTTCGTGCGGCGCTTCGCCCGGCGCTCGATCAGGATGATCGGCACGCGCCAGCCGATGTACGCCACGAGGACGGCGACCCCGATGTGCCCGACGATGCCCGGCAGAACGTTCAGGGCGAGGCCGAGGACGCCGAAGAGCACACACGACAGCAGCCGGTAGCCGAGCACGGTGCGCGGCGAGGTCTCGTACATGCCCGCCGCGACGAGGTGCTTGCGGATGTGCTCCTCGCTGACGCCGCCCATGTAGCGCCCGACGATGTCGCCGAGCCGGCGGGCGAGATTCGTCAGCGCGGCGGGCTCCTCGGACTCGCCGAACGCCGCGGCGGCGGGAGCCGCCGGCGCGAACCCGTAAGCCTCGATCTCCTGGAGGCGGACCGCGGTCCGCGACCGCGGCAGGACGAACGCCCAGGCGGCCAGGCCGATGGCACCGCCGAGCAGGACGAGGGCGAGGATTGCGAGGAGGATCACGGTTTCAGACCTTGATGTCGACGATCTTGCGGATGATGATCCAGCCCATCACGATGCCGAGGGCGGCGAGCACCAGTGCGACCACGCCTCGCGTCTCGTGGAACATCGGGCTGAGGTAGTGCGGCCGCAGGACGCTGATGACGCCCCCGATGCCGACCGGGAGCAGCGAGACGACGGCGCCGCTGAAGCGCCCCTGCGCCGTGAGCGTGCGGACGAGCCTGCGCAATCCGGCGCGCTCGCGGATCGTCTCGGTCACACGATCGATCACCTCGGCCGTGTTGCCGCCGGTGTCGCGCTGGAGCATCGCGACCAGGCCGACGTACTCGAACTCCGTGCTGCGCATCCGCGCCGCGACGCTGCGCATCGCGACGCTGAGCTGGATGCCGAGCTGCTCGTCGGCGACCACCCGCTGGAACTCGCGCCGCGACGGCTGGGCGGCGTCGGCTGCCGCGGTCGCCATCGCGCCCACGAACGACTGGCCGGCGCGCATCGCCGAGGCGATGACCTGGAGGTTGTCGGCAAGCTGGTCGTCGAAGGCGCGCCGCTGGCGATCCGCCTTGAAGCGGACCCAGAAGAACGTTCCGGCGGGGACGAGCACGAACATGACGGCCAGCGGGCCGTTGCCGAACGCTGCAGCCGCGATCGTCGCGCCCGCGAGCATCGCCACCACCGAGTAGAGGACGAGGCGGATCGGCGGGATCCCGATCTCGCCGACGTCCATGTCCTCCTTGAAGCGCGCCCACAAGCGGCTGCGCGCGAGCCGCGCCTCGGCCGCGCGGAGCACCTGGGTCGAAGGCTCGGTGGCGGAAGGAAGGAGGTCGTCCAGACGCTCAGGGTCCGGCACGAAGTAGGCCACCCGCTTGCGGACCGTCGTCCGGCGCGGACCCGCGAGCCCGTACACCGCGCCGCCGAGCAGCAGGGCGACGAGCGCGGCG
>DASTWP010000065.1:0-2459 GCA_035765835.1 Solirubrobacteraceae bacterium | reverse complement strand
GGTTCGGCAGGACCCGGACCACGTGGTCTCGATGTGGATCGAGAACCTGCCCAACTGGGTCGGGGCTCGCTGCACTGATCCCGAGTGGCTCGCTTCCTGGCGAGCTGCGGACGAAGCCGCGGCGCGGGCGCTCGACAGCGTCCTCGGCGACGACCTCAACGAGCCGAACGTCGCCCGCGTGCTCGCGGAGCTCGGACACGAGACCCTCGTCTGGACCGCCTCCTCGATGCCCGTCCGCGAGGTCGAGACGTTCTGGCCCGCCCGCGACGACGCGCCGCGAGTGCTCGCCCACCGCGGCGCGAATGGCATCGACGGCACGATCGCCGCCGCCTACGGCGCCGCCGCCGCCACGGGCACGCCGGTCGTGCTGCACCTCGGCGACGTCGCGCTCGCACACGACCTCGGCGCACTGCTCACCGGGTCACGCCTCGGCATCGAACTGACGATCGTCCTCGTGGACAACGCCGGCGGAGGCATCTTCGACTTCCTGCCCGTCGCCTCCCAGCGCGACGTCTTCGAGCACCACGTCGCCACGCCGACCGGCCTCGACGCGGAGAAGGTCGCCGCGCTCTTCGGCCTTCGCTACGCGGCCCCGCAGACGCTCGACGACCTACGGGCCGAGCTCCGCCAGCCCGGCCTGATCCACGTCCGCACCGACCGCGCCGAGAACGTCGCGCTGCACCGTCGCTGCTGGGACGCCGTGCGCGCCGCGCTGTAGCGTCCGCGCACATGCCCGCCTACGTCATCGTCGACGTCACCGTCCACGACCCCGAGACGTACAAGGAGTACGCCGCCGGCACGCCGGGCGTCATCGCGCAGTACGACGGGCGCTTCATCGTCCGCGGGGGCGCCGTGACGCCGCAGGAGGGCGATTGGAGCCCGCAGCGCATCGTCGTCCTCGAGTTCGCCGACATGGCAGCGGCGCGCCGGTGGTACGACTCGCCCGAGTACCAGGCCCTGCTGCCGATCCGCGAGCGCGCCGCCACCAGCCGGCTGATCTTCGTCGAGGGCTACGACGGCTGAGCGGCGTCCTCGTCCGCCAGTGCCCACGGACGCACGGCGAGGACCCCGAGCGCCACGAACGCGAACAGCAACGCCACGCCGACGCCGTGCGCCCAGCCGGCGTCGGCGACGCCGGTGAGCCCGAGGCCCGCGATGCCCGATGCGGCGGCGGCACGCCCCAGCAGCCCCGCGCGCGCCGCGGACAGGAGCCCGCGGACCGGGAGCGACGCCGCCGGCGCGGTCTGCTCGAAGCGCCCGCGCAGCAACAGCCCGAACAGCAGCGCCAGCGACGGGAACAGCAGCAGCCCGCCGGCTACCACGGCCACCGTCACGGCGACGAGCACGTCGTGCGGCGCCGCCGCCTGGCGGACGCTCATCCCCGGCAGGAAGAGCGGGTACTGGGCGAGCGCCCAGCCGGCGATGATCGCGGCGACCGCCAGGGCCGCGGCGTAGCGCGCGACCTCGAAGCGCCGCCACCAGGTGGCCGCCAGCGCGCCCACCCCGGCCGCGGCCGAGACGACGAGTGCCGCGAGGCCGGACCCCGCGACCAGCTCGTGGTAGAGCGGATGCGCGTCCGAGCGCAGGACCGCAAGGCCGCCGATCGCGAGCCCGCCCGCCGCCACGCCCGCGACGAGCGCACGCGCGCGGAACCAGCTCTCGAGCCCGGGCTCCGCACGCCGCCGCGAGTCCGCCGCCAGGTACACCGCGGCCAGGTAGGCGCAGGCGGCGACGGCCAGCGCGCCCACGAGCGCCGAGGTCGGGTTCAGCCAGCTCGTCACGAGATCGCCGGTCGCGTTGCCGACCGGGACGCGCCGCGAGGCGATCCCGCCGACCGCCGCGCCGAGCGCCAGCGGAGTGAGGACCGAGGAGATCGCGAACGCGGTCTCGACCGTCCGCTGCTCGCGCCGCGAGGCCGTCCCCGAGCGCAGCGCGTAGCTCGCGCCGCGCATGATGATCCCGATCGCGGCAGCGAACAGCGGGAACGCGAGCGTCGAGGCGATCGAGCCGAACGCGCGCGGATAGGCGGTCCAGACGACGGTCAGCACGTAGATGAGCCAGACGTGGTTTGCCTCCCACACCGGGCCCATCGACTCGTGACCGGCGTCGCGGACCCGCGCGGCGTGCGGGCCACGGCCGGCCGCCAGCTGCCAGAAGCCGGCCCCGAAGTCCGCGCCGGCGAGGACGGTGTAGAGCGCGAGGCCCACGAGCGCGAGCGCGAGCGGAAGGTCGACGAGCAGCATCGGCTCAGCCCCCCACCGGCGCGGTCGCCGGAGCCTCCTCGCCGCCCGTGCGCAGCGGCGCCCGCGCGAGACGCCGCAGGATCCAGGCGACGGCGATGGCGAGCGCGAGGTAGACCGCCGCGAGCGTGCCGTACCCCACCGGCACGCCGCTCGCCCCCGTCACCGCGTCCGCCGTGCGCATCACGCGGTAGACGACCCACGGCTGCCGGCCGACCT